>JBOHIT010000424.1:0-4681 GCA_050726155.1 Bradyrhizobium sp. | reverse complement strand
GACATTTAAGCTCGAAAGAAACAGCCGCCGGATGCTGCGATACCATTGCACTGAAAGCGGCGTCATCTGATGCTGGAAGCGCACATAGACCCGTTGGCCGAACCGATCGACCCGGTTGATGTCCTCGATCTCGACATCGAACTGAAACATACGCTGTAGCGCCTTGGGACCTTTGGTATCGCGAGGATCCGTGGCGATTTCGCCACCACCTTCGGCAGCGAGCGCGATACTCGGCAACTGCTCCTCTCCACCCGGGACTTCACGCAGCATCCTGCCCTTCAGAACCACGGCCGGCTGGTTGACCATCCGGAGCCAGATATGATCAGTGGCGCTTCGCACGCTATCGACCGCGTCCTGCGAAACCACCACGCGAGCAAGGGGCGTCGTCCTTCCCATCACATAACCAAGCAACTCGCCCTTACGATAATAACGTCCGGGCATATCACCCATTTGCGAGACTACGAAAACGCCATCGGTATTGGCGCGGACAACCAGGGCATCGGTCCGCTCCTGCGAACGCGCAAGCCGCGCCCGTTCAGCATCAAGCCGATCGCTCACAATCTGGGCTTTGGTCCGATCCTGGACAAAGTTGGCAGCATATTCCGCCTCAAGTTCCGTAACCTTGGCGGTGCTTTGGCGCAGCTGCGCATCAAGCGCAGGATCGACACTCTGCGCAAGCGCCTGACCTTTGACGACAGTCGCGCCCGGCGTGATCAGAAAATCCTGGAAATATCCGTTCGCTCCGGCCCGTACCACCGCTTGTTCAGGCAGCCAAACCACGCCTTCCGCATGCGAGTGATAAGGCATCGGTACAAAGAGGATAAAGCCGGTCAACGCAGTAACTAGCGCAATGGTGATCGTAATCGCGCGCGATCGATACTTGTGCAATCGCGGGCTGCCGACCAGATGCTTCACGGCCTTTACGACGGGAAATACCGCCATCGCACCTACTGCCCAAAGCGCGAGGATAACGCCAATGACGAAAAACCGCCCGGCGATAAACATCGCGATCACGATCGCGACCATTATCCGATAGACCGTCGATGCAAAGCCATAACAGACGAACCATGCCTTCTCGCCGGCGGTAACATTCGGCGGCTCACTATCATGCACCCCGAGCAGATAGCGCTCGATCAAATAGCCCCAATAACGCGTCGATCGCGCCGCAAGGTTCGGAATCTCGATCAGATCCGCCAGGATATAATAGGCATCGTAGCGCAATAACGGGTTGCCGTTGAACAGCAACGTGGACACACCTGCAATCAACATCACATTGAACAGCGTCGCCCGCACGATCCCGGGTTCGATCAAAAGCCAGACGTAAAATGCGATCGCCGCAACAAATAGCTCCACAGCGACGCCGGCTGCGCCCACCAGCGCCCTCTGGTACTTCGACTTGAACACCGTTGCGGCGGAGGCCTCCACGTAAGGTACCGGCAGCAAGACCAGGAGCACGACTCCCATATCATGCACTTCACCGCCGCCTGCCTTGGTTGCACTCGCGTGCCCGAGTTCATGCAAGGCCTTGATCGCCGGGAACACCAGATACAACGAAAACAGATTGTCGACCGCCAGCACACGATCGCTGAGATTATGGCTGAGTTCCGGCCAGTGCGACGGAACCAGGAACAACGTCGGTATCACCACCGCAAGCCACACCAGACCGCCCCAGCGACCCCAGATCAGCCCAAGCAACCCCCGACAGCTGTTCAGAACGGCATCCGGATCCCAAAGCGGTATCCGCAACGCCATGGGATTGGCATAGGTTCGAAAGAAACGCGCCCTCTCCTCGCGTTCCCCGCGAGAAAACAGCTCCGCCACGTCCGGCGTGACATCACTTTCGAGCAGGTCAGCCGAGTGCAATTGACCGAGCAGCTGAATAACTTCGTCCTGGGTCGGCGCATCTTCGCCAAGATGCTTGTTCGCGATTTCCCAAAGCTCCGCGATGCTACGTTTGCCGTCCATCAGGGCAATGATCAACCGCGCTGCAGGCGAAAAACGATGAACGCGGGTGGAGGCCGGATCTTGCAGCAAATACCAGACTTCACCGCGATAGCGGTGACGATACAGACGCGCGTGAGAACGCAGCTTAGGCTTTCGCGCTGCAACCCTATACCACCAGTTGCTCAGCAGCGGAGCGTTCATGTGCTTCCTGTCAAGGTAGCCATTTCCAGATCGACAAGCGCAACCAGTCGAACAGAGTGTGCCCCCAGATCCAGATCAGCTTGCGCTGTTCGATTGAAACCTTACCCAAGCCTTCCATGCCCGGACGCACCCGTTCGGACGCATTGAGCAGGTGCGCTTCGACCCGAAAAAAGTTGCGTCCGTCCTGGGTGGTAGACACCGGCGTAATTTGCGTAAGGGTGAAGTCCATCAGTCGATCCGGGATCCCGGAAAGGGTCAGTTCTCCACGCTGGCCGACCGCTACATGGGCAATATCGCGTTCCTCGACCTGCAAAATTACCCGATAGGCATCGAGTGGCGCGACCTGAAACAGCACCTTCCCTTGCTCCACGGGTGTCCCCAGTAGTTGATTGAGATCGCCGCTAACGATGATCCCATCAAACGGAGCCACGAGCCGGGCCCGCGCGATCTTGTCAGTCGTGAGGGACAGTTCGGCTTCGACCTGATCGAGCTGCGCCGCAATGATAACCATCGCCGCACGGTCCTGCGTGGCAAGCGCCTGCCGATGCTTCCGCAGCGATTGTTCGCGCTCCGCGTTCAGCCTTGATTGTTCGAGCTTCAGATCACGATCGTCCAGGCGAGCCAGTAATTGCCCGCTACGCACGGTGTCACCGGCGCGAACGAATGTCTGCAAAATGAACCCGTCAAATGGCGCTGCCGCCACGCGCTGCACGGCCCCTTCGATCACCGTCTTGGCCGTGACGCGGTAGAGCCCGCTGGCGACACTGAAGACGAGCACGGTGCCTATAACCATCAAGGCAACGAGTTTGGCGCCGGGGTGGCGCGGCCCGAACAGCACTTGCGCACCCTCGCCTATCGCGATGCGACCGCGATACCAGATGCTGCGTTCGCTGTCGCGCTTTAATCTTAGAATCGGTCCGAGCAAACCACCGATGGTCTTGCAGAGCTCCACCGTTTCGAAGTCGAAAATACCGCCTTCGCCGCGCTCGAACGTCACGACGCCGATCGCGTGCCCATCATCGAGCAGCGGCACCGAACATACGGCAATGTCTCTAAATTCGCGGGCGAGTTCGGCGTGGGCGATCGCAGGAATTTCTCGTTCGTCACGCGGAGGATGAACCAGCGCGACATCGAGGTCGAGAACCTCGTCCATGGCCTCACCGATCAACCGGGCGAGGTCCATTTTGGCGTCGAACGTGGCCGTGTGCGAAATCGCGAGTACCTCGGTACTGCCCGATTTCTCGAAGCCTATGCTAACCCGATCGCAACTCAAACGGCCGGCAAGTTCGTTGGCGCAGGCAAGCAGCGATGGCTCCAGATGCCGCTGCTGGATCGCGGTTGCGACAATGTCCATCGCGAGCGCAAGACGTGAAAGCCGCGCATCGCGCTCCTCGATCGCGCGTTTGCGGAACTGGTCGACCAGCCAAGCGCTGGCCCAATGCAGAAGCCGCAGGGCCCGCTGCAACGCCACCTCGGAGCCGGCAGCGACATCGAGTACGACCACGCCGTGAAGCACGCCCGAAACCTCAATCGGATAACCAACAAATGCCGGGTGGTCGCGCTTCGCTATCGACGTGCCATCCCCGGCAACCACGAGCCCGCGCCTTTCCGTGAGCACCCGTTCCGCTGCAGAGCTGAGATACTGCATATCCCGGCCTTCATGGGGCCATATCGCCGCAGGTACGTAGGTGCCGTCCGGGTCAGGCCCAAGCAGCAGCAACCCACCGTTCACGCGCTCGATCTGGAGACACAGGATCGCAAGCCAACTCTTGCAGAATTCGGAAGTGTCGTTGGCCGACGAAAATCTTGCCCACGCCGCGGACTCTGCCCGGGAGGCATCTTCGGTCAGCGAGTAGATAGGCGCGGTTGTCATAGCGAATACCTTATCGCTATGGACGACCAATAAGCAAATTGCCCGCGAGGAAAGCCGTCCCGCCTTTTGTGGGAGTACGATTCACCATGAATCATTGCGCCCGACGTACGTGGCGCTGCCGGCGGTCCCATGTTGCTTTCGCTACTCCAGACCTGCGCTTTGCGCCCCAGAACCATTGGACAATTTTGGGGACCTCCGGATCCTGGTCTCTTCGGGACGGTCTTGGCCGGAGATCGAGGTTTCCTCCGCGCCAGGGCTTGCCGTGGCCTTTTCAGACCTTGCCAAGCCGAGCCTGTCCTTCAACGCGCCGAAATTGCGCATCGATTGCAAATGCAGATAGATCAATTCGAGTTCATCGGTTTTAGCCAACTCGGCGAGTTTGTCACCCGATAGTTCCTTTAGTTTTTCACGATTGACGGCCATGAAACCACCAAGCGAATACTTCTCGCCTGAATTCAATTCCACCTGGGCCTGCATTGGCTCGAGCAAATCGAGATCGAGAATCGTTTTGCAGAACCTTTCGGTGCGGTGAAATTGCATCTGATACTCCTGAAGAAACTTCAGGATGTTCTCAACATAAGTGGTGGGCTTGCCATCGTCTGTGAAGAGCCGCTCGCCGCGACCGTCGCCGTTGAAGCCGGAAAATTGTTCGTCGATACAGAG
>JBOHIT010000423.1:0-13621 GCA_050726155.1 Bradyrhizobium sp. | reverse complement strand
GTCATGTATGCCGGCCGGGTGGTGGAGCGCGCCCCGACGCCGGCCTTGTTCAAGAAAATGCGGATGCCCTACACCGAAGCCTTGCTCGCAGCCCTTCCCAAGATCGATGCCAAGCCGCATACGCCGCTGCCGGCGATCTCGGGGCGGCCGCCCGATCCGACCCGGCCGTTAAAGGGCTGTTCGTTCTCGCCGCGCTGCCGCTATGCCGCCGGCCCGTGTCACACCGAAAAGCCCGGTCTGGCGGAAGCGGAATCGCCTGATCATATCTATGCCTGCTTCCATCCGATCGAAGCGGCTGCCGGTGCCAGCGCATGATGCAGCAAGCCTTGCCCGCAATCGGTCCGTTGCTCGACGTCAACGATCTCGTCGTCGAGTATCCCGTCGGCAACAAGATCGTGCACGCGGTATCCGGCGTGTCCCTGCAGATCGCCCGCGGTGAAACGCTCGGGCTGGTCGGCGAATCCGGTTGCGGCAAGTCGACGCTTGGACGTGCGGTGCTGCAGTTGCGCCGGCCGGTTTCGGGCCGCGTGCTGTTCGACGGCCAGGATCTCACGACGATGCAGGGCGATGCGTTGCGCCAGATGCGCCAGCGTGTGCAGCTGATCTTCCAGGACCCGATTGCGTCGCTCAATCCGCGGCGCCGGATCGGCGACATCGTCGCCGAGCCCCTCATCATTTCCGGTGTCAATGATCCGGCCAAACGACAGCAGCTCGTGGACGAGGTGCTGAGCGCCGTCGGGCTCGATCCGGCGCTGGTGGTCGGACGGCTGCCGCATGAATTCTCCGGTGGGCAGTGCCAGCGCATCTGCATCGCGCGCGCGCTGGTGCTCAATCCGGAATTCATCGTCTGCGACGAGCCGGTCTCGGCACTCGATGTGTCCATCCGCGCCCAGATCCTCAATTTGCTGGAGGAGATGAAGGCGCGTTATGGTTTGACGCTGCTGTTCATTGCGCACGATCTCGCCGTGGTCAAGGCGGTGAGCGACCGCGTCGCGGTGATGTATCTCGGGCGGTTGTGCGAAGTCGGTCCGTCCGAACAGTTGTTTGCCAGGCCGGCGCATCCCTATACCGCGCTTCTGATCGAGGCGATCCCGATGCCGGATCCGGACGTGCGTCCGACGGAGACCGTGCCGGTCGGCGAGCCGCCGTCGCCGATTTCGCCACCCTCCGGCTGCCGATTCCGCACCCGCTGCCCCCGGGCAGATCAACAGTGCACCGATGAAATGCCGGAACTTCGCGCCGTGGCACCGGGGCAGTTCGTGGCTTGCCATCATCCGCTGATCTGAATATCGGGGCGTTTGTCTCGTTGTGGCAGACGTGGCAATGTCCGCCGGAAAATACCTGCCCAAGAACAAGAATGACGGGAGAGAAGCGATGAAGAGTTTCCAGGTCGCCGAGTTCAACGCCCCCTTGAAGGAAGTCGATCATCCGACGCCGGAGCCCACGGGATCGCAGGTGTTGCTCAAGGTGAAGGCGGCCGGCGTTTGCCATAGCGATCTCCATATCTGGGAAGGCGGCTACGATCTCGGCCATGGCCGCAAGCCGCTGTCGCTGAAAGACCGCGGCGTGTCACTGCCGCGCACGATGGGCCATGAGACCGTCGGCGAAATTCTCGCCTTCGGGCCCGACGCCAAGGCCGCTACCGGTGGCCTGAAGGTCGGCGATGTCACGCTGGTCTATCCCTGGCTCGGCTGCGGCAAGTGCGAGACCTGCGTCGGCGGCGACGAGAACATGTGCGTGGTCAAGCCGAACTCGCTCGGCGTCTATTGCGACGGCGGCTATGCCGATCACATGACCGTGCCGCATCCGAAATATCTGCTGAACCTCAACGGGCTCGATCCCGTCACCGCCGCGCCCTATGCGTGCTCGGGTGTCACCACGTACAGCGCGCTGAAGAAGGTCGAGAACGTCCTGCATACGCCGATCGTGATTTTCGGCGCCGGTGGACTCGGCCTGATGGCGCTGTCGTTGTTGAAGGCGATGGGCGGCAAGGGCGCGATCATGGTCGATATCGACGCGCGCAAACGCGAAGCCGCCGAGGCGGCAGGTGCGCTCGCGACCGTCGACGGCAAGGCAGCGGACGCGCTTGAGCAACTGCAGAAGAAAGCCGGCGGGCCGATCCGCGCGGTGATCGATCTGGTCGGCAACGCCCAGACCACGCAGCTCGGCTTCGATTGCCTGACCAAGGGCGGCAAGCTCGTGATCGTCGGCCTGTTCGGCGGCGGCGCGACCTGGGCGCTGCCGCTGATTCCGATCAAGGCGGTGACGATCCAGGGCAGCTATGTCGGCAATTTGCGCGAAACCCAGGAACTGCTCGATCTGGTTCGGACCAAGAAGATCGCGCCGATCCCGGTGACGACGATGCCGCTCGCGAAGGCGAACGAGGCGCTGACCGATTTGCAGAAGGGCAAGCTGGTCGGACGGGCGATTCTGACGCCGTAGGTCGACCACACCGTCATTGCGAGGAGCGAAGCGACGAAGCAATCCATTCTTCCTTTCCGCTGCAAGATGGATTGCTTCGCTACGCTCGCAATGACGAACTAATCTGCAGTTCGTTCTCGTAAGGAACCCCATGTCCGCAAATAACGCGTTCCACATCGCCGTGCTCGGCGGCGATGGCATCGGCCCTGAGGTGATGGCGCCGGCGCTCGAAGTTTTGCGAAAAATCGAGATGACGACGGATTTAAAATTCCGCTTCACCGAAGCGCCCGCTGGCGCCAACAATTATCTCGCCACCGGCAAGTCGATGCCGGAGAGCACAGTGCGGCTGTGCGACGAAGCCGACGCCATCCTGCTCGGCGCCTGCGGCCTGCCATCGGTACGCTACCCCGACAATACCGAGATCGCGCCGCAGATCGAACTGCGCATGCATTTCGATCTCTATGCCGGCGTCCGCCCGGCGCGGTTGATTCCGGGTGTGCCGAGCCCGATCGTCGGTGCGGACCGGAACGGCATCGATCTCGTCCTGATCCGGGAATCCACCGAAGGCCTGTTCGCGTCGACGGGCAAGGGCGTCGTGACCGATACCGAGGCGCGCGAGACGCTGGTCATCACCCGCAAGACTTCCGAGCGGCTGTTCGAGTTTTCGTTCCGGCTCGCCGAACGCCGCAAGGCGCGCGGGCGCGCGAACGGCGGCCTGACCTGTGTCGACAAGGCCAATGTTTTCCGGGCGTTCGCGTTCTTCCGCGGCATCTTTGACGAGGCTGCCGCGCGCCATCCCGATGTCAGGACCGATCGGGTCTATGTCGACGCCTGTTCGCTGATGCTGGTGAAACGTCCCTGGGATTTCGACGTCATGGTGACGGAGAACATGTTCGGCGACATTCTCTCCGACCTCGCTGCCGGCCTGATCGGCGGCCTCGGCATGGCGCCGTCGGCGGATATCGGCGACCGCCACGCGATCTTCCAGCCCTGCCACGGCACCGCGCCCGATATCATCGGGCAGGGCAAGGCCAATCCTACGGCGATGATCCTGTCGGCGGCAATGATGCTGGACTGGCTCGCCGACAAGCACGGCTTGGAGGGAGCCGCCGAAGCCGGTGAACGCATCGAGCGCGCGGTCGACAAGGCCTATGCCGACGGCATCAAGCCGATGGAATTCGGCGGCGGCAATGGCACGGCGGATATTACGAAAGCTGTGCTGGCGGCTCTCTAGTCAGGCATCGTCATTGCGAGGAGCGCAGCGACGAAGCAATCCATTCTTTCTTCGTGCTGTGGCATGGATTGCTTCGCTTCGCTCGCAATGACGGAAAGGGATCGTAGGGCGGTCCGCTCAAATCACGCGCGCCGCCTTCAGCTTCTCGATCGCATCGGCATCATAACCCAGCGATTGCAAGATCTCGTCATTGTGTTCGCCGAGATCTGGCGTCGCGGTGCGGATCGCGCGATCGAAACCCGTCATTTCGCAAGCTTGCGCGATCAGGTCGAGCTCGCCGAGCCGTTTGTGCGTCACGGGCCGCGTGATCCGGAGCGCCTCGACCTGCGGGTCGGCGAACACATCCTTGATGTTGTAGACGGGGCCGCAGGGCAGGCCGGCTTCCACCATCAGTTCAAACCATTCCCGGCTGGTCTTCGTGCGTAACGCCGTAGCGATCAGTTCGTTAAGCGCCTCCTTGTTTCGGCTGCGCAGGCCCGCGGTGGCAAAGCGCGGGTCGGTTGCCGCCTTCTCGCGGCCGATCAGCTTGCAGAATGTCTGGAAATTCCGGCCCGTGGCGGAAAGGTTGAGAAAACCGTCGGCGGTGGGAAACAGTCCCATCGGCACGTTGGTCGGATGGTAGTTGCCTTCCTGCGGTGGCACCTTCTTGTCCATGGTCCAGCGCGTGGCCTGGAAATCGAGCAGATTGATGCCGGCTTCGATCAGCGAGGTCTGCACCCAGCGGCCTTCGCCGGAAACCTCGCGGTCGAGCAGCGCGATCAGGATGCCCTGCGCGAGGAATGCGCCCGCCATGATATCGGTGACGGCGACGCCGACACGGACCGGCCCCTGGCCCGGAATGCCGGTCACCGACATGATGCCGCTCATGCCCTGCGCGATCTGGTCGATCGAGGGCCGTGCGGTATAGGGGCCATACTGGCCGAAACCGGAAATGCTGCCATAGACGATGCGCGGATTGCGCTGCTTCACGGCTTCGAAGTCGACGCCGAGGCGCCTGGTGACGCCGGGCCGCATGTTTTCGACGATGACGTCGGCCTGCTCGGCAAGCCGCATCAAAATCTCGCGGCCTTCATCGGACTTCAAATTCAGCGTGATCGCGCGCTTGTTGCGATGCAGGTTCTGGAAGTCCGAGCCGTCGCGCCGTCCGACCAGTTCGCTCGCCTCGGCGTCTGCAGGCGGCGGCTCGACCCGGATCACGTCCGCGCCCCAATCCGCCAACGTGCGGACGCAGGAAGGCCCGGCGCGCGCCAGCGTCAGGTCGATCACCTTGAACCGCGACAATGGCAGGCGCGGGGTTTCGGTGGATGCGGCAGCAGTGTGCGGCGTCTCGACGGGCTTGTGCATGAGGCTCATCCTGGGTCGGAATGGTCTGCGGTTCGAACCGCGACGCCGGCTATTTGCCCTTGAACTGCGGCTTGCGCTTTTCCATGAACGCCGTGCGGCCCTCGCGGAAATCTTCCGAGTCCATGCAGGCGGTGCCGACCGCCTTGATCGCGGCCATGTCGCGCTTGCTTTCGTCTTTCAGCACCTGCGCGATGGTGAGTTTGGCGGCCTTGATCGCCAGCGGCGCGTTGCCGGAGATGGTGCGCGCGATTTCCATGGTCGCGCCCCACAAATCAGGCCCTGACAGCACGCGATCGACGAGCCCGATCCGCAGCGCTTCCGCGGAGTCGATCTTCATCCCCGTGTACATGATCAGCCGCGCCCAGGACGGCCCGACTAGCGACACAAGATGCTTGAGCCCATCGTAGCCATAGGCGATACCGAGTTTGGCGGCAGGAATGCCGAACTGGCTGTTGTCGGCGGCAAAGCGGATATCGGCCAGCATCGCCACCTGCATGCCCCCGCCGAGGCAAAAGCCGCGGATGCAGGCGATCGTCGGCTTCGGGTAGTTTGCCAGCAGCGCGCGCTGCGCCTCGCTGCGCTTCGAATATTCCTCCGAGGCCGCTGCGTTGTGGCGGTTCTTCTCGAACTGGCTGATGTCGGCGCCCGAGACGAACGCCTTGTCGCCGGCGCCGACCATGATCACGACGCGGACGTCGGGATTGTCGCGCAATTCGGTCAGCGCGCTGCCGAGCCCCTCCCACATCTCCAGCGACATCGCGTTGCGCTTCTCGGGATTGTTGAAGGTGATGACCCCGACGCCGTCGCTGACGTTTTGCAGGATCTTGCCGTCGGCATGGGATTTTTCGCTGTTGTTGGGAACGTCTAGCATGAAGCGGGTTCCAGTTCGGGTTCAGGAATCAATGAAGGGGCCGAAATTGGCGCGCACATAGGCCGGCCGCGCCTGCAGTTTAGTCCACCAATCGTGGACGCGGGGATGTTTCTTCGCGCTCACTTCGTCCGGTGCGATCTCCTCGTCGATGCGCTTCACAAAGGGCGCCGCCGCAATGTCCGCGATTGAATAGGCCTCACCCACGAGCCAGCCGGTGGGTTTCATGGCCTCTTCCATCTTGTCGAGCAGCGCCACCAGCTTCGACCGCGCGGCGCCGCGCTCTTCTTCGGTGTAAGGTTTTCGCGCGGCCCGGATCCAGGCTTCCTGGCGTTCCTTGCTCGGGATGCTCTTGAGCCTTTCGGCCAGTTCGGCATCGGTCCATTGCGACGCCGTCTTGGCCAGGTGGTGCCGCCAGTTGAAGACGATGAGGTTGCCGATCAGCGCGTCGATATGCCGGATCCAGTTGCGCATCTCGGCGCGTTGATAGGGCGTCTCCGGCCGCAGCGGCGGATCGGGAAAGGTCTCGTCGAGATATTCGCAGATGGTGCCGCTCTCATGCAGCGGCTGGCCGTCATGGATCAGCGTCGGGATCACGCCGAGCGGATTGATCTTCAGATATTCCGGCGAGTGATGTTCCATCCTGGCCATGTCGACGACGTGGCCTTCGTAGGCGAGACCCTTCTCCTCGAGGCACAGCCGCACCCGGCGCGATGCGCTCGACCGCCAGCCGTGGTGAAGGATCATCATGGTCGCCTCCCGAAAGCCTGATCTTCTTTTCGGTTGTCGTGCCATGGTTCAGCGATCCCGGGCAAGGGTCCGGAATCACGGCCAATCCTGCCATGCGTTTTCGCTGTGGCGTGCTATGGTGGTCCGCAACAGACAAGAAGAATGACGCTCGGGAGAAACTGCATGCGTTTGACGCGCCGGGAAGCGATGGCGGGATGCGGCGGCTTGGCGTGGCTAGCGGTCTCGCCGCTGCGGGCCCAGGCGGCCTATCCGAACCGGACGATCAGGATGATCGTGCCTTATCCGGCCGGCGGGACCACCGATCTTCTCGGCCGCGTGATCACCGACCAGCTCAAGAGCGGCCTGGACGCGACCGTCATTGTCGAGAACAAGCCGGGGGCCGGAACAACGCTGGGGGCGGACCTGGTCGCAAAGTCCGAGCCCGACGGCTACACGCTGCTGATGGCGACCTCGACCACGCTCGCCATCAACAAGGCGCTCTACAAGAAGTTGCCTTATGACCCCGTGAAGGATTTTGCGCCGATCGGGCTCGTCGCCGGCGTGCCCTTTGCTCTGATCATCAATCCGGCGATCCCGGCCAAAACGCTGCTGGAGTTCATTGCCTACGCCAAATCCAAGCCGGGCCTCGCTTATGGTTCGGCCGGCAATGGCAGCCCGCAGCATCTCGGTGCCGAAATGCTGAAATCGGCCGCGGGGCTCGATATCCGCCACGTGCCCTATCGCGGCAGCGTGCCGGCGATGCTCGATGTGATCGCGGGACACATCCCCTTCATGGTGGTGGACCTGCAGCCCGCCTTGCAGCAGATCCGCGAAGGCAAGGTGAGGGTGCTCGGTGTGACGACGCCAAAGCGCGTCGCGATTGCGCCCGAGATTCCGACCATCGCCGAAGCGGGGCTTGCCGGGTTTGAACTGGTGGCCTGGCAGGGCGTGGTCGCGCCGGCTGGCACGCCGCGCCCCATCGTCGATACCCTGGCGGCGCAACTGACCAAGCTGATGGCCGACCCTCCAACGCGGGAAAGGCTGACGAAGCTTTCGCTGGAGCCGCTGCCGCCGTCGACACCGGACAGTTTTGCGGCTTACATCGGTACCGAAGTCGAGCGCTGGGCCGCCATCGTCAAGAACTCCGGCGCCGAACCTGAATAACAAGAAGTCTTTCGAAATGACTCTTCGGCAAGCAGACGGCCCGTGCCCGACATGAATGATACCAATGTCCTGATCGTTGGCGCGGGCCCCGTCGGGCTGACGCTCGCGATCGACCTCGCATGGCGGGGCATCGATGTGACGGTGGTGGAAACGCGCGCGCCTGCGGCGCCACCGGAGCCGAAATGCAACCATGTCGCCGCCCGCACCATGGAAACCTTCCGGCGGCTGGGCCTCGCCGAAAAGGTCCGCAATGCCGGACTGCCGGCGGATTATCCGCACGACATCAGCTACCGCACCTCGTTTACCGGGCAGGAACTGACGCGGATCCATATTCCCTGCCGCCGCGATCGCTTCACGGCAACCGATGGACCCGACTGCAACTGGCCGACGCCGGAGCCGCCGCACCGCATCAACCAGATTTTCCTCGAGCCGATCCTGTTCGAGCATGCGGCGGCGCAACCCCGCATCCGCATCATCAACCGGACCTCGGTCGAAAACGTGGTGGTGGAAGATACCGGTGCGCATGTCGATTTGCGCGACCTCGATAATGGCGCCGTCAGCACGGTGAACTGCAGATATCTGATTGGTTGCGACGGCGCGCGCTCGGTCGTTCGCAAGGCGATCGGCGCGGAATTGTCCGGCGATGCCGTGGTCCAGCGCGTGCAGTCGACTTACATCCGCGCGCCCGGACTGATCGACCGCCAGCAGAGCGAACGCGCATGGGGCACCGGCGCCATCAACCCGCGCCGCTCGGGCATGGTGTATGCGATCGATGGCCGCGAACTCTGGCTGGTGCACAATTACATGAAGCCGGGCGAGGGCGATTTCGAAGAAGTCGACCGCGACTTCTGCCTGCGCACCATCCTCGGCGTGGAAGATGATTTCAACTATGAGATCATCTCGAAGGAAGACTGGTACGGCCGCCGGCTGATCGCCAGCCAATTTCGCGATCGCTGCGCTTTCATTGCCGGCGATGCCGCGCATATCTGGGTGCCCTATGCCGGGTTTGGCATGAACGCCGGGATCGCGGATGCCATGAACCTTTCGTGGTTGCTGGCGGCCCATCTCAACGGCTGGGCGCCGGCTTCGATTCTCGACGCTTACGAGGCGGAGCGCTGGCCGATCACCAGCCAGGTGTCGCGGTTTGCGATGTCGCACGCGGAAGCCGAAATTCGCCGCCGTGGCGCGGTGCCGTCCAACATCGAGGCCGCGGGACCGCAGGGGGCGCGCGCGCGCGATGAAGTCGGCCGGCTCACCTACGAGATCAACGTTCAGCAATATGCCTGCGCCGGCCTCAACTTTGGCACCTATTACGATCGTTCACCGATCATCGCCTATGACGGCGCCGAGCAGCCGGCCTACACGATGAGCGACTATGCGCCCTCGACGGTCCCGGGCTGCCGCACGCCGCATTTCCGGCGCGCCGACGGCAGTTCGCTTTACGATGCGATGGGCAAGGAATTCACGCTGCTGAGGTTCGATCAGGGCGTCGAGGTCGCCGCACTGGAGGCTGCGGCGCGCAGCCGGGGCGTGCCGCTTGTTGTGCTCGATCTCGAGAGACCGAACCTGGCCAGCTATGAGGGGTGCGGATTGCTGTTGTCGCGGCCGGACCAGCACGTGGCCTGGCGAGGTGCCTGGCTGCCGGACGATCCGCTTGGGCTGATCGACCGTGTTCGCGGCGCCGCGCGCTAAGCCTGTTCGGTTCTGATGCAATCAGAACCGGATTTGGCGTGTCCTGTTCGCGCGAACCGGCCCGGGTTCGCGCGAAAACATGAAGCAATCAGTCTTCGTTCGCTGCGATCGATTCCATCAGGGACACCAGCTGACGTTGTACGGTCTGGTCCTTGATCTTGCTGTAGGCACGCAGCAGACGCAGGCTGAAGGCGCTATCGAGGAACAGCAGGCTCTCGACTTCACGGGCCTTGCCGTCGCCGTCGTAGAAGAAGGTGACGGGCACGTCGAGCGCCGTGGCGATCTGCTGAAGACGAGCTGCGCCGACACGATTGACGCCCTTCTCGTACTTCTGAACCTGCTGGAAGCTGACGCCGAGTTTGTCGCCGAGCTCCGCTTGCGAGATCTTCTGTTCCACACGCCGCAGGCGAATGCGCTTGCCCAATTCGATGTCGGGCTTGCCGGCACTGCGCTGCTTCATCTTCTTTGCTGCTGATGTTTTCATTCTGGTTTTACCGTCCTTCGATCGGGAAGCCCCGGGAGATTAGGTCAGGGCGTCATCCGTATTTACAGCGTTAAGTTTCTTCAGGATCGTGAATTCGTCGTAAGAACCACGGGATCGCGAGAGATTGCGGGATGGTAGCCAACCGCGTTTGCGCATTGGAAGCACCCTGGTACCGGCGTTGTCGACCACCTCGGGCCGTTGGCGCCCAGGGCTTTTTTCGAGCAAAACCCCGCATCCCCAATTTGGCAAAATATTCGGCCGACCACAACCACCGCGAGTTAGATGGCCACAGATTTTGGGAGCATACTTACCGTGTTGCGCCCATATAATGGGTACTTCTACTGACTTCGCCGGTCCGTCCGGCGGAATGTGAAAATGGGCTTCCGGTCGGGTCTGACAACCTCCGAGAGCTTGCATCGCGCGAGTTCCTCAACCGTCGTATCCGTTGGGAATAGCGTCGCTCGATGCGATTTCCAAATCAATCACGCGCTGGACAAGTGTGCAAAAGTTCGGGATCATCTGCGCAGGCTCTCACACGGAATATTTTGCGTGACAGCGGCCGAATTATTTTAGTGCTTCGTGGAGAGGCTCATGAAACGACGAACCGGACCGCCTCCAATTTACCTTGCAAGCTCGGGGACAGAAGACAAGCCGGTGGCGCCTTCCGAGGAACGGCTGCTGTCGCTGCTCGCAACACTGGAAGAATGCAGGGCTTTTCTGATGGATACGGCCAGCGCGGAAACCGCGAAATTGCTGTCATTGGCCATCCTCGAGCTTCGGATGGAACTTCATCACGTGACGGATTCCGAGCTCAAAGCCCTGTGCGACCTGATGGTGACCGAGGGGCAGGCGGCGCAGGAAGCTAGAGCCGACCAGGGTCAGCGGCTGCCGCCCTATCTGAAGCTCGTCAAATAGCGCCGCCTTCCGGGCTCGCTTCGCAAGAAATCCTCCTGGCCGGACGGCATCTGCCCCTTTTTGGGGTGCGACTCCTTGTCGCTCAGCCGCCGGCCATTCTCAGGTTTGTGAAATTTCGGCCGCCTCAGCTCTCATTGTCGAGCGCCGAGGTCACCGTGCAGACGACACCGCGGGGCAGGAAGTCGACGGTGGCCTCGCCGCCGAGCTGGTCGCGCGCGCTGCGTTCGATCAGGCGCGACCCGAAACCGCGCTGCACTGGCGCAGAAACGTGCGGCCCCCCGGCCTCGGTCCAGATCATCCGCAACTTGCGGCCGCCGCTCTCCTCGAGGACCTCCCAATCCAGCGTGACGGTTCCGATGTCGTTCGACAACGCGCCATATTTCGCGGCGTTGGTCGCGATCTCGTGCACGATCATCGACAGCACCACCGCCAGCCGCGGCGATAGCGGCACCTTCGGTCCGAACATCCGCACCCGCTCCGGATTGTTCAGCAAATAGGGTTTGAGCACCCGGCCGATGACGTCCTGCAACTCGGAACCCTGCCACTTCTCCTGACTCAGCAGATTATGCGCCTCGGCCAGCGCGCCGAGCCGGCCCTCGAATTTCTCGCGCTCGGCGCGGCTGGCGCTGCGAAAGGTCTGCGTCGCGATCGACTGCAGGATCGCCAGCGTATTCTTGACGCGGTGGTTGAGCTCGTCGATCAGGAGATCATGCAGCATCTCGCCGCGCGCGATCGCCGTCGCCATGCGCACCGCAAAGGCAAGGCCGATCAGCAGCAATATGCCCCCGATCAGGCTTGTGATCGCAACGCTGCGCCACAGCGGCGCGACCAGCGAACTCTCCGCGACTCCGGCGGCGACGGTCCAGCCCGTGAGCGAGGAGCGGGCGACACTCGTAATCAACGGCACGCCTTCGAGCGATACCGTGGCAAAGGTCGCTTCGGGTTTGCGGAACAGCTCCGCATACAGCGACGGCGATGCACGCTGGCCGATGGTGCTCTGCGGGTTCGGGACGCGCGCGAAATTGACGCCGTCGCCGTCGAAGATCGAGATCGTCCAGTCCTTGCCCGGCCTCTGTTGCTCGATGATGGTCTGAAAGATCTCGATCGGAGGACTGAATGAGATGGCGTAGATCACCTCGCCGTCGCGTATGACGGGCACCTCGACGGTCACGATCAGGCGCTTCTTGACGGCGCCGACGAACAGGTTCGAATATTGCGGACGCTTGGTCGCAAAGATCTTTTCGACGATGTCGCGGTTGTTGCGCGGTGGCAGGGTCGCTGTGTCAGGCGTAACGGAGGAAAACAGCTGGCGACCTTCGCGGTCTGCGACCAGCACGACGCCATCCTTGCCGTACTGCTCGAGGAAGCCGGTGGCGATGCGGCGGAAACTATTGAAGTCGCCGCCGCGCAGCGAATTGGTCAGCGATAGCACCTGGAGCCCGCTGGTCATGCGCTGCACTTCGGCATCGAGAACGAGCCGGATGCTGCGCACGGTTTCGAGCAGGCGCTGCGTGGCGTCCGTGCGGTCCTGTTCGTAATTGCTGAAAACGATGCCGACCGCGAAAATGATAAGCGGCAGCATGGTCCCCGCCACCAGCAGGACGAGACGCATTGGCAGTGACAATTTTGGCAACGCTGGTCCCGATCGGCGCTCAATGATTGTGATCATAGGAAATGATTGCGATCATAGGAGAAGTGGTCGAAATCCGCCAAGGATTTCAGTCCGGTTTCGGGATCGTGACCGGCGCTGCGGCGGCTCGCGTGTGCGCCGCATCATGATGCGCGTCACGTGAAGACGTGGTTCACCGGTGCATTGCAAATTTGCTTTCAAAGCCGCGCCCTTTTGCATACGCTCCGAAACAGCAGCCGCAATGTCGGCAACGCCTACGACCCGGTACAGGGGCGGGGCACAGGGAGGGGAAACCAATGAAGCGCAGAACCGTATTGACCGGACTCGGTGCGACAGCAGCCACAGCACTTCTAGGCATGCCGTCGATCTTGCGGGCACAGGCGCCCATCACGCTGAACGGCGCCGTGCAATTCAACGACGACCACGCCTTCAACCGGGCGCTGGTCAGGTTCGAAGAGCTGGTGAAGAAGTATTACGGCAAGCCCGTCAACTTCACGCTGCACAAGAATTCGTCGCTCGGTCTTGAGAAGCAGTATTTCGAGTATATGTCGCAGGGCAAGGCGGTCGATTACGGCATCGTCTCGCCGGCCCACATGTCGACCTTCGCCAAGGCCGCACCCTTCATCGATGCGCCCTTTGTGTTCAAGGGCATCGAGCACATGAACAAGGTCGTCGATTCCAACATTCTGGCGCCGATTGCCGACGAAGTCGCGGCGAAGGCCGAGGTGATGCTGGTCGGCTATGCCGGCGGCGGCATCCGTAACATCTTCGCCAACAAGCCGCTCAAAAACCTGGCCGACATCAAGGGCCTCAAGGTGCGCGTGCAGGGCGCGCCGATCTGGTCGAAGACGTTTGCCGCCGCCGGCATGTCGCCGACCGTCATCGCCTACAATGAAATCTACAACGCCATCCAGAATGGCGTGATCGCCGCCGGCGAAAACGAAGCGGCCGGCGTCGAGGCGATGAAGTTCTACGAAGTCGCGCCGCATCTCAATCTGACCCAGCACGCGGTGTCGATCCGCCCGATCTGCTTCTCGGTGAAAACGCTGAAAACCCTGCCCAAGGATTTGCAGGACGCGATCATGAAGGCGGGCAAGGAGGCCGGCGATTTCGGCCGGCAGCTCGAGTCGAGCGAGGAGG
>JBOHIT010000422.1:0-7959 GCA_050726155.1 Bradyrhizobium sp. | reverse complement strand
GCGCAAAGATGCGCGAGCCTGCGGTACAAACCTGGCCCTGGTTCATGAAAGCACCGAGCATGATGCCCTGAGCCGCCTTGTCGAGGTCAGCATCCTCGAATACGATCTGCGCGTTCTTACCCCCAAGTTCGAGGGTTAGTTGCTTGGTCGAGGGCGCGGCCGCCGCCATGACCGCCTTGCCGGTAGCGGTCGAGCCCGTGACCGATATCTTGCGGATATCCGGATGCGAGACGATCGAAAGGCCGGTGGTGGCGCCATGGCCCGTCAAGACATTGACGATGCCCGGCGGCAGACACTCCGCGATCAGCTTGGCGAATTCCAGGGTTGTGATCGGCGTAGGTTCGGCGGGCTTGTAGATTACGGCGTTGCCGGTCGCGATCGCCGGGGCGATCTTGCCGACGAACATATTGAGCGGAAAATTCCAAGCGCCGATGATGCCGATGACCCCAAGCGGCTCGCGAATATCATAGCTCATGATATCGCCGCCGGGCGAGAACGTATTCGCCTCCAGGGCACGCGATACGCCTGCAAAATAACGCAGGCGGTCGGCAGCGGTGAGCACATTGGCGTAACTTTCCCGCCAGGGCTTACCGGTATCGCTGGTTTCGAGCCAGGCGAACCGGTCGGCTTCGGCGACTAGACGGTCCGCAAGTTTAGTGATCGCCTCCGCACGCTTGCGCGCACCCATGCGATGCCACGCCGGCCACGCGGACTTAGCGACGATGACGGCTTCAACCACGTCGCGCTCGCTCGCATCGGGAACGGTGCAAAGAAGCTCGCCGGTCAACGGGCTGATCGATTCCAGCGTCGTGTTCGACGAGGACTGCCGCCACTCGTTGTTGATAAAGAGGCCATAGGTTTTTTGGATTTGATAGGACATGGCGCGGGCCTCAAACTGACAGGAGATGAACCGTGGCGAAGGCTGAATCCTTCCCGAGCAATCCGCCGGCCATTTGAGCGAGGCCAACCTTTGCACCCTTCACTTGCCGAGGGCCCGCACGGCCGGTCAACTGCTCGTGAATCTCGAGAATTTGGGCAACGCCGGTGGCACCCACCGGATGTCCGCGGCTGGTCAATCCGCCGCTGGTGTTCACGGGAATCCGGCCGCCGAGGCTGGTATCGTCCTGCTCGGCGAGCTTGATGGCTTCGCCGCGGCCGCAGAGCATCAGATCTTCAATGTCGAAAAACTCCTGCGGCGAACTTGGATCGTGTACCTCTGCAACCGATACGTCCTTCGGATCGATGCCGGCGTCGATATAGGCGGCCAGCCCGGCCCGATGAGTAGCATTGCCTTTGGCATCGCCCTCCGGCACGCCGGACACCACCGACGAACTCACGATGAAGCTGGTGCCCGTCAACCCACGTCGCGCGGCAAAATCCTCGCTGACCAGAATGGCGCAGGCGGCTCCATCCACGATTCCACCGCACATCGAACGTGTGAGCGGCGGAACAATCACTTTGTCGGCGAGAACGGCCTCGACTGTCAGTTCGGTCCGTTCGGCAGCGCGCTCGTTCAAGCTTCCATGCTTTCGGTTCTTCACCGCAATTTTTGCGAAGTGTTTGGGCTGAGCACCGTATTTTTGCATGTAGTTCAGCGCGCGGGTGGCGTTGACGTCCATGAAGACCGAGCGGCCCTCACCCACTGGAGGGTGATCGGTTGCAGACGCCAGCGCCGTAAACGCACGCGCCCTATCCGTGTGGGTTAGCTTCTCCGCGCCAAGGGCAAGCACGCAATCATATTGGCCAAAGGCGATGGAGCTGTGGGCCAGATGTACGGCGTCGGAACCGCTTGAACAGGCATTTTTCACAGTGTGCATCGGCACGCCATCGATGCCGGCCGGCGCCAGCAAAATCTGCGCCAGGATCGACTCCTGCCCGACGATCGAACCGCCAAACGCATTGCCGACGAATACCGCCTGAATGTCCGCCGCATCGAGTCCGACCGCCGCAAGCGCATCCCGCACCACCGGCACGGCAATATCGATGAGCGAGCGGTCGACGAAACGGCCGAAACGGCCGATCACTCCGCCTGCAACGAGGACCTTGTATCCCGGCGCTCCCATTACATCACACCCAGTTCTGCGATGCCCTTGGCGATTTGCGTTCCATCGGCTCTTCTGGCCGTCAGCGCGCATCGGACAAGCGGTCCTGCGTCGATCACTTCGGCGCGCAATGTCAGGACGTCGTCCGGATAGACCGGTGCGGTAAATGTCACGTCCAGTGTCCTAACCAAAGATTTTCCGGCCGCATCGGTCAGCAAACGCGCAAATTGCGCCGTCGTCATCGGCCCCTGCTGCAGCACGCCGGTAAATCCGGCGTTTTTTGCAAAAGTTTCGTCGAAGTGAATGAGGTTCGGATCTTCGGTGGCCTCCGAAAATAAGGCGACCCGTCCACGGCCGGAGGACGGCAACTCTTGCTCAAACAGAACGTCGCCTTTTGAAAACCCCGTCATGACGCACTCATGATTGCTTGACCAGGCGGGTGACTTCCCGCACCGCCAATTTGCCGTCTTTGGCGAACCGGTATTCGAAAGTCACATCGGCGAACCAAATCTTGCCGCGCTTGTTTTCCTTCTCAACGATCTTGTCGACGCGTACGGTGACGTCAAATTCATCGTCGAAGGACACCGGCGCGAACCATTCGTAGCGTTGGCCGCCGTGCAGTGCCTTCTCGCGCGGAATATCGAGATCCTTGAACAAATTGACGCCAAGGTGCTCGCCGCGAACAAAACCAAGATAGGTCGGCGGCGGCTCGCCCGGTTCCGTATCGACACCCAGCGCCGACATAAATTTACGCGCAAGCCCGCGGTCCGGCCGCAACCGATAGGGCGGATAAATATGTCCGAGCATTACCATGTTCATCGAGGACACACACGTTCGGGCCGGGGATTTTCACGGCCGGTTCAGTATATTTCCCCCGCGATCCGAGTCAATGTTTTTTTACGTATATGTAAAATCGGTTTGTCCCGGTGACCAGGCCGGCCCGACGCTTTGGCGGGAGAAATTACAGGCCGATATAGCGCTGCACCAGGTCGCGATCTCCCAGCAACCGGTCGGGCGTGCCATCGAACGCGCACTCCCCTTTGAACATCACAAGGACGCGGCTGACGATCCGTGCCAGCGCCCTCACATCGCGATCGACGATAATCACTGTCACGCCGCTACGGCAGATTTCCGCCATCGTCTGCCAGATCCCGCGCGCGATCAGCGGCGCCAATCCTTCGGTCGCCTCGTCCACCAGCAGCAGCCGCGGATTGGTCATCAATGCCCGCCCGATCGCAAGCATTTGCTGTTCTCCGCCGGAAAGATGATGTCCTCCGTGGTTGATACGTTCCGCAATTCGTGGGAACAACGCAAGGATCCGATCCAGCGACCAGTCCTGAGCGCCGGCTGCCGGCGGTCTAGCGCACATCAGCAGATTTTCGCGAACCGAGAGACTTCCAAAAATGCCGCGTTCGGCGGGTACATAGCCGACACCCGCGCGGGCGATGATTTCCGGTGTCGCGGCCAGCGCATCTCTGCCGCAGACCATCAATTCACCGCTTCGCACCGGCGTAAGTCCCATGATGCCGCGGAGAAGTGTGGACTTGCCCATGCCGTTGCGGCCGAGCAATGCAACGATCTCACCGGGGTGTAAATCGAATGAGAGGTCCCGCACCACGGCGACCTCGCCATAGGCTGCGGAGAATTTGGTAACGGCGAGAACAGCAGACATCAGACCTCTCCGTCGGCGCCGAGATAGGCCTGCTGAACGGCCGCACTGCCACGAACCTGCGCCGGATCGCCGCTGGCGATGACGCGGCCGTCGTCAAGCACCGTGATTCGATCGGCCACGGAAAACACGAAATCGATATCGTGTTCGATCAGAATAATCGCACAAGTCTTCTTGAGGTCTGCAACAAGTTCGATCACATCGTTGCATTCGTCAGGCCCAAGCCCCGCGAGCGGCTCGTCGAGAAGAAGGATCTGCGGATCAAGCGCAAGGACGGCCGCAATTTCGAGGCGACGTTTTTCACCATGGCTGAGCACGTTGGTATCCACATTCTCGCGACGAGAAAGGCCGACACGGGCCAAAGCCTCGCGCGCCCTGCGCGTTGTTTCGGTCAGCGCTGCGATGGGCTTGAGCAATTTGAAAAATGATCCAGATGCGTGCAAGGCGGCGATACGGGCCATGTCGAGCGCGAGGCAGTTCGGAATGACTGCGCTTCGCTGATAGGTGCGTCCTATTCCCATCCGCGTTCTCGCCTGAACACTCGCATCCGTGATATCGCGCCCCTGAAATGAAACCCTTCCCGAGGAAGGCGCAAGATCGCCGGCAAGCGTCGCCAGAAAGGTGGACTTCCCCGCCCCGTTTGGACCGATCACGGCGTGGATTTGCGAGGGGAAAAGATCGAGATCGACACGATCGACCGCAACCAATCCACCAAATCGCTTGCCAATCCCGACGGCTCGGAGGACGGGTTCAGACATGGCGGCCCTGCATCCGAAACCGCGCAATCGCACGCGCGGCAAGGGGCACAAGCCCCTGCGGCGCGGCGATCACGATCGCCACGATGATCAATCCAACTCCGACCAGCCAGTATTCCGTCATCCGCTGCAATATCTCCTCGGCGATCAGCAGCAAAATCGCTCCGACAATTGGCCCCGATACGGTGTCCTTGCCGCCGATCAGCAGCATCACGAGAACGGTCGCCGAGGCGTGCCAGGCAAGCATTTGCGGTGTAACAAATCCGTGTTGCGCGGCGGTCAGGTATCCCATGGCACCGGCCATCGCTCCCGATACGATGAACGCCGCGAGCCTGAACCAATACGGCGAGAAGCCAAATGCACGTACACGCACCTCATTGTCGCGTGCCGCGATGAGAATGGTGCCGAACGCCGAACGCCGGAGCCACCAGCAAAGCGCCACCACCCCGGCGACAGCGGCAAGAGCAAGCAGATAGAACGATACCGGCTGTTCAAATTTCAGAACGTAACCCGGCAGCCGCAACTCGGGTCGAAAATTGATGTACGTGCCGTCCGCGCTGCCGCCAATTCCCGTATCATTGAACAGATGATAACCGAGTTGACCGAACGCGAGTGTCATCAGGACGAAATAGAGCCCGCGCGAGCGGATCGAGATGGCCCCAACGATCGCCGCCCATACGCTCGTCCCTGCGATTGCGACAAATGCGGTCGCCAGTAGATTGGCCGGCCCGGATTGCGGGGCGATCATCGCAAACAGGTAGGCGGCGACGCCGTAAAATGCCGCATGACCGATGCTGATGAGACCTGCGGGACCGACCACGAGGCCGAGCGCCGCGGCAAGTCCTGCCTGGATCGTAATCGTCGTTGCAAGCTTGATGTTGTAGCCCGTCAAGAGAAATGGCACGGCAACGCCGGCAATGGCGAGCAGAATCAAAACCGAGGCGTCGAAGCGTTGGAGATCGCGCCCTTTCATGTACCGGATCCCCGGAACAGTCCGTCCGGCCGCACCACAAGCACGGCGATCATCGCTGCATAAACCGTAAATGCCGCATAGTTCGGAAAGAACTGTTTGCCGAAGGAATCGATCAAGCCAAGCAGGAGCGCACCAACCAGCGCACCTTTCAGAGAGCCCATGCCACCGAGTACGACGATGACGAACGACAAAATCAGAACCTGATCACCCATTCCCGGATAGACCGAAGATAGCGGCGCAGCAATCACGCCTGCGAGCACGGCGCAGGCGACGCCGGCAGCGGTCACACCAAGATAGATCAGCTTGACATCGACTCCCATTGCACGGGCCATGGTCCGGTTCTCGGCCGCTGCCCGTAACATCATGCCGATGCGCGTTTTCGCCATCACGAGACTGATGCCCGCGACGAATGCGACACCGACGACGCATACAAACACCCGGTAAGTCGGATAGGAAAAACTCTCGCTGAACGGGATGGAGAAGTTAAGGATCTGGGGCACCGCGACTGCGTGGGCTTCGCTGCCGAAGATGATCCGTTGGGCCTCGTTCACGAGCAGGATCAGCCCGAAACTGAGCAGCACCTGCGACAGGTGATCTGCTCCTTCAAGGCGCGACAACAGGAAGCGTTCGAGCAACGCACCGAAGACAAGGCCAACGAGAAGCGCGACCGGGAGCGCCAGCCAGAAATTGGCGACATGCTGGGTGACCGCAAACGCGATGTAGGCACCGACCATATAGAATGAGCCATGGGCAAGATTGATCACGCCCATGATGCCAAGCAGCAGCGTCAGTCCGCTCGCGACGAGATAGAGGATCAGACCGTACTGGACGGCGTTAAGAAGCTGCACAAAGAAGAAGAATAACGACATTGAAAGCAGCTTTCGACGTGACTGGTCGCCTTTAACTATCGATCATGGCTTGAAATACGTCGTCCGGACAAGACGGCACCGCCACCCGAAGAAAGCCGAGACTTGCGCTCCGCTTTTTTGGGCGGCGGCTATCTTGACCGAACGCATCGAGAAAACGTCAAATCATCTTGCAGCCGGTGCCCGGGTCCGCCAAGGCCTCATACGCGATACCGATCTTGACGTTCTTGCCCTTGCGCACTTCGCGCAGATAAATGTTCTGCACCGGATTGTGTGACGCGGAGAATGTCATCGGGCCGCGCGGGCTATTGAGCTTGGCCGATTCCATCGCTTTGTACAGGCTGTCCTTCGCATTGATGTCGCCCTTGACGGCCGTCAAGCCCACGTCGAGCAACGCCGCAGCATCGTAACCCTGCACCGCGTAAACATCGGGCTCGCCATTGTAGAGTTTCTTGAAATTGGCCCGAAATGCCTTTTCAGCTGGATTGTCGAGATCGTCGGCGTAATGAAGGGTGGTCTGCAATCCCTCCGCGGCTTCGCCCTGCGCCTGTAGTGTCCCATCCGTCAGGAAGCCCGAGCCGTAGAGCGGAATGGACTTGCCCAATCCGGCCGCCGCGTAATCCTTGACGAGCTTGACCGCACCGCCGCCCGCCATGAATGTAAATACGGCGCTCGGCCTTTTTTCCGCGATCTGGGTCAGATAGGACTGGAATTCCACTTCCGGGAAAGGGACGTAAAACTCGGCATCAATCTTGCCGCCGAGCTTTATATAACCTTCCTTGAACGCGTTGGCATGCTCCTCGCCAGCCGCGTATTTCCAGGTGAGTATGATCGCGTTCTTGTGGCCGGCATCCATCAGCACCTTGCCAAGCGGATAGGACGGCTGCCAGTTCGAGAACGAGGTACGGAAGATGTTCGGCGCGCACTGGGCCCGGGTCGCGATATCTGCACCGGCGTTCGGGATAATCATCAGCTTTCCGGTTTCGCGCGCGATTTTGATCATCGCCATCTGGACGCCGGAGTGCACGGTCCCGACAACCACATCCACGTTGTCGCGCGACACCAGCTTGTTCATGTTATCCGTGCCCTTGGCCGGCTCGGCCTGGTCGTCAACCTGAACGAACTCGATCGTGCGTCCGCCAAGCTTGTCACCGTGTTCGGCAATGTATTGCTTGAAAGCATTTTCGATGGTTTTGCCGAGCGCGCCGTAGGTGCCGGTAAACGGCAGCATTACTCCGACCCGCAGCGGAGCGCCTTGCGCAACCGCCGGAGCGGGAAATCCGCGGACGCCGAAACCGGCGACTGCCGCCCCGCCCGCGAGCTTTAAAGCCGAGCGGCGGTTGATGGTAATCGATTTCTTCCCCTCATCGAGCATGACGGATCCTATCTGTTCGATATTG
The DNA here is from genome assembly GCA_050726155.1 of Bradyrhizobium sp. Taxonomy (GTDB): domain Bacteria; phylum Pseudomonadota; class Alphaproteobacteria; order Rhizobiales; family Xanthobacteraceae; genus Bradyrhizobium. The sequence continues at coordinate 254 of JBOHIT010000422.1, read as the reverse complement.
AACGTCCCATTTTCTTTTTCGCATTCGGCGGTTGCCCGGCATCCGGATACCACCTCTTCGTTACGGCAAGTTCCTTCAAGTTTTTCGACTGAGCGCGGCGATTGAACGCTTAGACGCGATGCTGGTTGCCTGCCGTCCTTTAACGTCGTTTTTATATCTCCGTAAATTTGCGATGTTGCTGCGTACATTTCAATTCTGATTCGACCAGACTGGAAGCAAGGACATGTTTATTGCCGCGTTGCACGCTCATGGAG
>JBOHIT010000421.1:0-7994 GCA_050726155.1 Bradyrhizobium sp. | reverse complement strand
GCCAGGGCCAGTGTCGACGCAGCATGGTCATGTGTCACGCGTCCCCATCAGCCCGCGCGGCCGGAACACCAGGATCAGCACCAGCATCAGGAACGGCAACAGGGCGCCGACCCGGGGCAGCGTCACGTTGAGGACTTCCGCAAAGGGCGTACTCGATGTCACCACGAAGCCGAACTTGGCCAGCAAATCCGCCAGCGAGACGTCGAACACGACGGCAAAGGTCTGGATCAGCCCCATCAGGATCGAGGCGATGAAGCAGCCCGTCAGTGAGCCCAGACCGCCGAACACCACGACCACGAACACGATGGGCCCCATGGTGAAGGCCATCGCCGGTTCTGTGACCTGGTAATTGCCGCCGATCACGCCGGCGAGGCCGGCGAGTGCGGTGCCGGCGGCAAACACCAGCGTGAAGATGCGCGGCACGTTGTGACCGAGGGCGGAGGCCATGTCGGGATGGGTGAGCGCGGCCTGGATCACGAGGCCGACGCGGGTACGGGTCAGGCCGAGCCAGATCGCGCCGAACATCAGGGCCGAGATCGCCAGCATGAAGGCGCGATAGGCCGGAAACTGCGTGCCGTAGATTTTGAACAGCGGGAAATCCAGCAGCTCCGGCACCCGATACGGCACCGGGAGCAGGCCCCAGCTCATCTGCACGACCTTCTCGATGATCAGGGCAAGGCCGAAGGTAAACAGCAGTTCGGCGATGTGGCCGTTGCGGTGGACGCGTCGCAGCCCCCACATCTCGATCGCAGCGCCGATCAGGCCGCAGAGCAGGGGGGCAATGATCAATGCCGGCCAGAAGCCGATATAAAGGCTGATCGTATAGGCGAAATACGCGCCCAGCATGTAGGCGCTGGCATGGGCGAAGTTCAACACACCCATCATGCTGAGAATGAGCGTGAGCCCGCTCGCCAGCATGAACAGCAGCATGCCGTAGACGAGGCCGTTCAGGAGTGAGACGACAAAGACTTCCATTGCACCCGACCACTCAAAGCGCGACGCCTGCTCCCCGGGGTGGGAAGCAGGCGATTGTTGTGTTGGTCAGGAGGCGCTCGGACGCTTCATCTTGCAGGTGTTGGGCTGGTCGACGTCCTTGGCGAGGATGGTCGCCGAGGTGGCCCAGCCGAGCCCGGTGCCTTCGGCGTCGTACTTCACGCCCTTCTTGAAGGTGCCGACGAAATACTCGGTGATGATCTGGTGGTCTTCCTTGCGCATCTTGGTGTCGTAGCCGAGGAAGTCCTTGACCTGCAGGTCTTCCATCGCCGTTGCGATCTTGGTCGGGTCGACCGAACCCGCCTTGTTCACGGCGGCCTGCAGATATTCGAAGATGGTGCGGAAGCCGGCCGCGGAGAAGTCGAACTTGTGCTTGTCGCGGAAGCCTTTCGTGAACTCTTCGGCTTCCTTGTTGCCGATCTCCGGCGCCACGTTTTCGCCGAACGACATCACGGCCAGCACGCGGTTGTCGCCGCCGACGCCGATCGCGGTCGGGCCGCCGGCCAGATGGGCATAGAAGGTATAGTAGCGCAGATCAGCACCGGCATCGACGCCGGCCTTGATCAGCAGGTTCATGTCCGGGCCCCAATTGCCGGTCAGCAACGCCTGTGCGCCCGAAGCCTTGATCTTGGTGAGGTAGGGCGAGAAGTCCTTGACCTTGCCGAGCGGGATCAATTCGTCGCCGACCACCTGAACGTCGGGGCGCAGCTTGGTGAGATAGGTCTTCACCTCGCGCTGCACCGACTGGCCGAACAGATAATCCTGGTTGATCAGATAGACCTTGGTGACGTCTTTCGGCAGCGCGCGAACCATCACCTCGGCCTTCATGCCGACATGGAGGTCGAAGCGGAAATGCCAGAAGCTGCACTGCTCGTTGGTCAGCTCGGGTGCCACCGCGCCGCAGTTCAGAGAGATGATGCGGTTGTCCGGGTTGCGGTCATTGTGCTTGTTGACGCCGTCGATCAGGGCTGCGGCGATGTTGGAGCCGCTGCACTGCATGATGAACGGCATGTTCTGGTCGGTCGCGCTCGTGAGCGCGATCAGCGCATCCGACGGCTGCGATTTGTTGTCGAACGGAACCAGTTCGAACTTCTTGCCGAGCGCGCCGCCCTTGGCGTTGATGTAATCGATGATGTACTGCATCTGCTTCAGGTTGGCATCGCCGACTTGCGCGAACGGGCCTGAAAGCGGGTCGGTGTAGGCTACCTTGATGGTACCCTGTGCGAGCGCGTAACCGCCACCGGCGATCGCAAGCACAATCCCAAAGAGCGCAGAAAACCACTTGCCTTGCAGCATGGTGCATTCCTCCCCTGAGTGGCCCGCATTTTTGTTTATCTTGCGGTGCCGATGCGAAACCGTAACATGGACCCGCGGCAACCCGCCACGGGAATTGTTAGGCATCGCCATGCAGCATCTTGCGGTTGGCGGCGACAGCCCCAAGGTATACCAGACCTACACCTTGTAATTCCGCCGCGCGGCAGATCGCCTCTATGACACGGCCGAAAGAAGCCTGGAGCCAAAAGCAATGAACGACAGCGTCATCGACCCCACCGCCTATGTGCCGCCGAAAGTCTGGACCTGGGACAAGGAGAGCGGCGGCCGGTTCGCCAGCATCAACCGCCCGATCGCGGGCGCCACGCACGACAAGGAGCTGCCGGTCGGCCGCCATCCGTTCCAGCTTTATTCGCTGGCGACGCCGAATGGCGTGAAGGTCACGGTCATGTTCGAGGAACTGCTGGCCGCCGGGTACAGCGGTGCCGAGTATGACGCGTGGCTGATCAGGATCGACGGCAACCAGTTCGGCAGCGGCTTTGTCGCGGTCAATCCGAACTCCAAGATCCCGGCCCTGATGGACCGCAGCGGGCCGCAGCCGATCCGCCTGTTCGAGTCCGGCGCGATCCTGGTGCATCTGGCCGAAAAATTCGCGGCGTTTCTGCCGGCGGGCGGGCAGGCGCGGGCCGAATGCCTGTCATGGCTGTTCTGGCAGATGGGCAGCGCGCCGTTCCTCGGCGGCGGCTTTGGCCATTTCTATGCCTATGCGCCGACCAAGATCGAATACGCCATCAACCGCTACGCCATGGAGGTGAAGCGCCAGCTCGACGTGCTCGACCGCCACCTTGCCGACAATGAATATCTCGCCGGCCACGAATACACGATCGCCGACATGGCGACCTGGCCGTGGTACGGCGCGCTGGCGAAAGGCCTGGTCTACGGCGCCGGTGAATTCCTGTCGGTGCACGAATACAAGAACGTGCAGCGCTGGACCGACGCGATCGCAAAGCGTCCGGCGGTGAAACGCGGCCGCATGGTCAACCGGATCTCGGGTGATCCGGCCAGCCAGTTGCACGAACGCCATGCGGCCAGCGATTTCGACACCCAGACGCAGGACAAGATCGGCGAACCGGCCAAGGCGACGTAGGTGCAGTCTGCAGGGTGGGCAGAGCCGGCCCGCCCTGCATGTTGGCTCGGGGTTTGATCTATCGTACAACCTGATCCGGTCGAGAGTTGCTCGCGATGGTTCAAAAGCAGCCGGTTCGGGTCGGACGCAGGTTGTCGGCGATATTGGCCGCCGACGTCGCTGGTTATTCGCGGCTGATGCACGACGATGAGGAGGCAACGCACGCGCGTCTGACCGCGCTTCTGGCGGGCGCAGTCGAACCTGCCATCGCCGAGCACGGCGGCCGCATTGTCAAGAACACCGGCGACGGATTCCTGGCAGAGTTCTCGAGCGCCGTCGAAGCGGTTCGAGCTGCCATCGATTTCCAGAACAATGCTCGTGAACTTGCGATCGATGAGCCTGAGGACAAGCGGCTGGTTTTTCGTGTCGGCATCAACATTGGCGATATCATCGTCGAAGCGCACGATATCTTCGGCGACGGCGTCAATATTGCAGCACGGCTCGAGGGAATCTGCGAACCCGGCAGCGTCTGCATCTCGTCGTCCGCTTACGATCAGGTTCGGGGAAAAGTCGAGGTCGGGTTTATCGATCTGGGCGAGCAGCACCTGAAGAATATCGCGCGACCGGTCCGGGCTTACGCTGTGGTCCTGGATGAACTGACCTCCGGGGTGAATAGATCAGATGCGATGCCGGGTTCACCATCGGCGCCGCATCTATCCATCATGGTTCTTCCGTTCGCGAATATCGGCGGCGATCCGGAACAGGACTATTTTGTCGACGGCGTCACCGAAAGCCTGACCACGGACCTGTCGCTCATCGCCGGTGCGTTCGTCATCGCACGCAACACCGCGTTCACGTTCAAGGGCAAAGCGGTCGATGTGAAACGGATCGGTCGCGAATTGAACGTCAATTACGTGCTGGAAGGCTCGGTACAGCGCGCGGGAAACCGGCTCCGGGTCAACGTGCAGTTGATCGATGCCGAAACCGGCAATCATCTGTGGGCCGACCGCTTCGACAAGCCCGTCGCCGATCTCTTCGACATGCAGGACGAAATCGTATCGCGGCTTGCCAACACGCTCGATGCCCGGTTGATGGCAGCTGAGGCACGGCGGGCGGAAAACACGCCGCATCCCAGTTCGATGGACGCGTATTTCCAGGGCAGGGCATACATGAACATGGGGGCGACCCCGGAACATCTGACAAACGCGCAGAAATCCTTCGCCCGCGCCCTGGCGCTCGATCCCCAAAATGCCGATGCGTTGTCTGGCGCGGCGTTGGCTGGCGCAGCTATTGGCGCCGGCAATTTTACCGGCGACCGGGCCGCGATCCTTGCGGCGGCCGAAGCGGCAGCGGCCAAAGCCATTTCGCTCGCCCCGGATCATGCTCCGGCCCACATGGCTTTGGGCATTGCCTACATCCTTACCGACCGCGCCTCGCAAGGCATCGCCGAATGCCAGCAAGCGCTCGCACTGGATCGAAATTTGACCGACGCCCATTCCCTGATCGGTTGGGGCAAGTCGAATCTCGGTCGTGCCGCGGAAACTGAAAGTCATATTCTTGAGGCGCTTCGCTTCTCTCCCCGCGATCCCTTTGCCTATCGGTGGATGGCAATTGCCGGCGCTGCAAAGTTGTCGCTTGGCGCTGACGCGGAAGCCGTTGCATGGCTACGCCGCAGCATCGAAGCCAGTCGTAATTTTCCCGTGGCGCAGTTTTTCCTTGCCGCTGGCTTGGCGTTGCTCGGCTCTCTGGATGAGGCGCGGGCCGCAGCGCAGGCGGGACTTGCGCTCGATCCAAACTTCACTTTGCGCCGATTCCGCGCCAGTGCTTCCAGTAGCAATCCAACCTACCTCGCTGAACGGGAGCGCTTCCTGGAAGGGATGAGGCTCGCTGGCGTGCCTGAAGGTTAAGCGGTAGGGACATGCTCTCCGAGCAGCTGCACAGGGCGCACTGGCCATAACAACAGAAAAATAAGGGAAACCGCCATGCCGACTTACGAAAAAGGCGCCGTTCGTATCCACTATGAGGAAGCCGGCAAAGGCTATCCATTGCTGATGATCGCGGGCGGCGGATTGAACTCGACGATCGCAGGCTTGTCCGGCAGTTACCCACCGTTCGATTCCTTCGAGGAATTCAAGGGCGAGTACCGCTGCATCGCCGCCGATCTGCGCAACGCCAATACCGGCAAGTCCTCAGGTCCGCTCGAGATCGACCGGCCCTGGGACTCCCACACCGACGACCATCTCGGCCTGATGGATCATCTCGGCATCGACAAGTTCATGGTGCTGGGCTTCTGCATCGGCGGCCCCCTGATCTGGAATCTGCTGAAGCGCGCACCCGATCGCATCGTTGCCGGAGTGCTGGCGCAGCCCTCGGGCTCGCGCCCCGAGATGCGCGATTTGTTCTACGACAACAACACCAGGAACTGGGCGCCGACGCTCCTCAAGCAGCGGCCCGAACTCACCCCGGAAACAACAGATAAATTCCTGACGCGCATGTACCGCACCAATCCCGATTTCGTCTTCACGGTCACGCGAGACTTCGTGCGGCAATGCCAGACACCGGTGCTGATTCTGCCTGACGACGTTCCGTCGCATCCCTATGCGGTCGCGATGGAGTCGGCGATGCTGGCGCCGAATGCGGAAGTCAGCATGTTCCCGTGGAAGGAGCCGAAGGAGCGAATTCCGCTTGCGGTGCGCCAGATCCGCTCGTTCCTGCGCGCGCACCGGCCGGGGACGGCTTAGGCGGCAGCCAGCAGATCGTCGTATTCGGGATGCTTCTTCATGAAGCCCTGGATGAACTCGCATTCGACCGTGAGCTTGCGCCCCTGCGCCCGCACCGCGTCGAGGGTGGCGCGCGCGATTTTGGAGCCGATGCCCTTGCCGCCGAGTTCCGGCGGCACCTCGGTATGCTCCAGCGTGATGGCACCGGGTGATTTCCGGTAGCTGACAAAGGCGACCGCGCCTTCGATTTCGAGTTCAAACCGGCTGGCGGCTTCGTTGTCGCGAAAATGGTTGGTCATGCGCGCTCCTGGTTCGGTGCGTAGGGTGGGTAGAGCGCAGCGACCCACCAACTTAACGGGCGGTCATTGATGGGTTTCGCTGCGCTCTACCCATCCTACGAAGTCACTTCCGGCGCCGGCGGGAATACGACGCGGTCGTCGGTGCGGCAGTAGCGATCGGCGAACATGCGGCCGATCGGGTGGTAGCGCTCCATGTGCACGCGCATGGTCTCGGTGTCCCACAATTCATCGCGGATGTAGAAGTTGATGCCTTCGCCCATGATCAGCGTGCGGTCGCCGTTGACTTCGATGGTCTTCCAGATCTTGCATTCCATCGCCCACGGCGCATCCGCCAGCCGTGGCGCCGCGACCCTGGTCGAGGGCGCAAGCTTCAGGCCGAGATAGCCGGGCTCGCCGATCTCGGGCGGGAAGTCGCCGCTGGAATCGTGCATCGCCCGCGCCAGCGGCTCATCGGTGAGGTTGACCACGAATTCGCCGGTGCGCTGGATGTTGACCAGCGTGTCCTTGACGCGGCCATCGGGCCGCAGATTGACCGCGAACATGCACAGCGGCGGGTCTTCGCAGAACACGTTGAAGAAGCTGAAAGGCGCGGCGTTGATCACGCCTGATGGACCGATCGTCGTCACCCACGCGATCGGCCGCGGCAGCACGAAGCTGGTGAGCAGCTTGTAGCGCTCGCGCTGTTGCAGGTTTTCAGGCGCGTATTCCATGGGGGGATTTTCCAATCAACGGGCCGTAGGGTGGGCAAAGGCGCGCTTGCGCCGTGCCCACCATTGTTGCGCACGTAGAAGAGGTGGGCACGCTGCGCTTTGCCCAACCCTACGAACGGAGCGTTACGGCATGCTCAGTTCGTGCCTTCCGACCACCATCCAGTGCACTTCATCCGGACCGTCGGCGAAGCGCAGGTGTCGGACGTCCTGGTACATCTCGCCGAGCGGGCTCCAGTGCGAAATGCCGGTGGCACCGTGCATCTGGATCGCCTGGTCGATGATCTTGCAGGTGCGCTCGGGCACCATGGCTTTCACCATGCTGACCCAGATCCGCGCTTCCTTGTTGCCGAGCACGTCCATCGCCTTGGCGGCCTTCAGCACCATCAGCCGCATCGCCTCGATCTCGCAACGCGCCTGGGCGATGATCTGCATGGTGCCGCCGAGATGGGCGATCTTCTTGCCGAAGGCTTCGCGGGTGAGGCCGCGCTGCACCATCAAATCCAGCGCCTTCTCGGCCTTGCCGATGGTGCGCATGCAGTGATGGATGCGGCCCGGTCCGAGGCGGACCTGCGAGATCTCGAAGCCGCGGCCTTCGCCGAGCAGCATGTTTTCCTTCGGCACCCGGCAATTGTTGAAGCGCAGATGCATGTGGCCGCGCGGCGCGTGGTCGTGGCCGAACACATGCATCGGGCCCAAAATTTCCACGCCGGGGGTGTCGATCGGCACCAGGATCTGCGATTGCTGCTTGCTCGGGGCTGCGTCCGGATTGGTCTTCACCATCACGATCATGATCTTGCAGCGCGGATCGCCGGCGCCTGAGATGTAGTATTTCTCGCCGTTGATCACCCATTCGTCGCCGACCAGTTTGGCCGAG
>JBOHIT010000420.1:0-4308 GCA_050726155.1 Bradyrhizobium sp. | reverse complement strand
GCCCTATATGGGCGGCCTCAAAGTGATCGAGCACGGCAAGTAGCAAAGCAGCGACATGCCCCTGCATCGCGACATCCATTGGATCGGCCGGCAATGGGCTGTCACTGGCCACGGGCTGCAGTTGATCGACCAGAAGCTGAAGGGCTTCTTCGACATCGAGGCCTCCCGCCTGTGGGAGGAGCCGCTGGTCGAAACCATGCGCGCCAAGGAATGGCTCAACGTCGCGGATTTCGACAAGGGGCTTGAGGTTGCGCGCAAGCGATTTCCTCCTGATGGCGTCGCGCAGTCGCCACCGGCAGAGACGGTTGCGCCGCCGCCGCCGGTTGCACCGTCGGTGCTTCCGGTAGCGCCGCAGGTCATGCCGATTGCGCCGGTTGCGATAGCGCCTGCTGCCGTGCTGGCGGCTCCGCCGTCGGCAGTCACGGCGCCCGCCGCAGCAATTGAGTCACGTCTGCGGATCGCAAAACCTGAGGTGGCCAAGCTTCAGAAGCTTGATCCGATTACGCCGCCACCGGCTCCATCCGTCGCATTGCAACGACCTGCGATCAAAACACTCGAGCCTGTCGCGGCACAATCAGCGCCGCCAAAATTCCACATGCTGTTTCCAGGCAACGCGAAATTCATTCGTCCCTGGCGCGTCCGGATGAGGAAATGACGGTATTTTGCCGGTTTGCCTCGGTGGCGATAGCCGGATAAGACGACGCCCGGCGGCAAGCACGGGCCTCGAATCGAACCGGAAGGCATTTTGACGGATGCGCATTCTCTGCACCAATGACGACGGCATCCACGCGCCCGGCCTCAAGATCGTCGAAGAGATCGGCCGCGCGCTATCCGACGACGTCTGGGTCGTGGCGCCGGAGCTCGACCAGTCCGGCGTTTCGCATTCGCTGTCGCTGAACGATCCGCTGCGCCTGCGCGAAGTCACCCCACGCCATTTTGCGGTGCGCGGCACGCCGACCGATTGCGTGATCATGGGCGCGCGCCACATCCTCGGCGAGAAGCTGCCGGACCTCGTGCTGTCGGGCGTCAACAAGGGCCGCAACGTCGCCGAAGACGTGGTCTATTCCGGCACCATCGCCGGCGCACTGGAGGGCACGATCCTGGGCATCCCGTCCTTCGCACTGAGCCAGGAATTTTCCGTTGATACGCGTGACGCGCCGCTGTGGGACACCGCGCTGAAATTCGGTCCGGATATTCTGCGCAAGGTGATCGACGCCGGTATCCCGAAGAACACCGTGATCAATGTCAACTTTCCGGCCTGCATGCCCGGTGAGGTCAAGGGCATCCGCGTCACGCGGCAGGGCAAACGCAATCTCGGCTTCCTGAAAGTCGACGAGCGCCATGACGGCCGCGGCAATCCCTATTTCTGGATCGGGTTCGAACGCGCCGCGATGCTGGACACACCGGCCGAAGGCACCGACCTCGCGGCATTGGCCGCACGCTACGTCTCGGTGACACCGCTGCGACTCGATCGCACCGATGAAGCCTTTTCGGAAGCGCTGACGGCGACGCTGAAATAGGCAAGCATTGAAATAGGCCAGCCGCAAACACCGCCGTCATCCTGAGGTGCACGCTTTTGCGCGCCTCGAAGGATGGGTTGAGCCCGTGGCCCCATCCTTCGAGGCTCGCAAGTGCTCGCACCTCAGGATGACGTCGATTGATCGGCTGTCAATTTGGTTTCGAAAAACGCTAAGCCGCCGTGCTCTTCAGCGCGCTGTTGATCATCTGCGCCAGCGTTTCCAGCTGGAACGGCTTCTGCAGCGCCGGGCGATCGCGATATTCCTCGGGCAGACCCGACGAGCCGTAGCCGGTCGCGAAGATGAAGGGCCGGTTGCGCGCCTTGATCAGTTCGGCCACCGGTGTGATCACCTTGCCGTTGACGTTGACGTCGAGGATGGCGAGATCGAACTCGGTCGATTGGGCGAGCCGGACCGCTTCACCGATTTCGCCGGCCTCGGCGGCGACGCTGTAGCCGAGCTCTTCGAGCATGTCGGCGACCATCATCCGGATCATGACCTCGTCTTCGACGAGAAACACTGAACAGCCCTGCGGCCGCGTCGCCATCATGATGGAATCCTTGCCCTTCCCAGCTCTAAGGTTCGCAAATAACGCCAGTTGGCGCAATGACTACAATGGACCGGCGAGGGCCCGCGGCCGGCCCAAAAGAGTGTGTTTTGCCGGGGCTCCAACGTCGATCCGGAGCTGGAGTTCCGGCGCCGGAACCCGATTTTTGAGGAAATTGTTCCTTAAATCTCCGGCGGCTATTGCATCCGGTCTTGGCCGAAGCACTAGATTGCGGGCCAGCCCGTTGTCCCCCGAGTCTCTGATGTCCCAAGAACCGCCCGAAAAGATGATGTTCCAGCTCAGCCTGCGGCGGCGGGGGATCAGCGATCAGACCATCCTGCGCACCATGGAAGAGGTGCCGCGTGAGGTGTTCGTGACGCCGGCCGATCGCGCCTATGCCTACCGCGACAGCGCGCTCGGCATCGCCTGCGGCCAGACCATCAGCCAGCCTTTCGTGGTCGCCTACATGACCGAGCAATTGCAGCTGCAAAAGCAGCACAGGGTGCTCGAGATCGGTACCGGCTCCGGTTATCAGGCGGCGATCCTGTCGCGGCTTTGCCGGCATGTGCTGACCATCGAGCGCTACCGGACCCTGGCGGACTCAGCGCGTCTCAGGCTCGAGAAGCTCGGCTACGACAATATCGAGGTACTGCTCGGCGACGGCTTCGATATGCCGGCGGCCGGCGGGGATTTCGACCGCATCATCGTGACAGCGGCAATGGAGCAAATCCCCGAAAGGCTGCTGGCGCGGCTGGAGCCCGGCGGCATCCTGATCGCGCCGGTCGGACCGCACCAGGGCGTCCAGACGCTGACCCGCGTGGTCAGGTCCGATGCTGGTTTCGACCGCAAGTCGCTGGTCGATGTGCGCTTCGTGCCGGCGCTGCCGGGAATTGCCCGCGAACTCTAGAATTCCGGATTGGCGGTTCCCGCCAACATTCCAAAGCCGTGGCTTCGTCACGGGGTTCTTCTTCTTCAAGGACGTCGGCCGAAGGCCGACTATGGGTTAAGCGGTTATTTACTCGGGACGTGTTTACTCAAAAGAGTATTTTGTTGCGTACCAGTGAGTAACCATGTCCCGTGTCGCCGAGTTACTTCGCTCGCGTCGCATACCGCAAGTCGCGGTGCTGACGCTGATGTCGGTTGGCTTTGCCGGCTGCAGCGCCGATATGCAGACGCGCCTGTCGCAAGACACCTTTTCCAATCCCTTCAACTATCAACCCGAAGCGACGGGGACGGTGCAGCGGGCGCCTGCGCCGCAGGTCGAGCGTCGTGAGCTGCCGCAATATTCGCGGCCGCAAACCCAGCCACAGTCGCAATACCAGTCATCGGCATTGCCGCCGCCGCCCGTCGTCACGGCGCCGCGATCCTATCCGGCTGCGAACAGCGGCGTGTCGGGAGGAGGCCGCGGGCTCTCGTCCTACTCTCCGCCGAGCCAGCCCAGGCTTGAGACGACTGCTACGGTTGCACCGCGTTCGGTCGCCGCCGCGCCCGGGCATGGCGGCACCACGATCATCGTCGGCACCAGCGACACGCTCGACATCCTGGCGAAGCGCTACAACGTTTCCCCTGCTGCCATCCTGCAGGCTAATGGCTACAAGGGACCGCGCACATTGTCGCCCGGCCAGCAACTGGTCATTCCGCGCCAGGCCGTTGCCGCGGCACCCGCGCCCGCCGTCGCGCCGCCGGCCAGCAAGCCGGTCGCGGCAGGGCCGTCGACCGTCCATGTCGTCAATCGCGGCGACACGCTGATGAGCATCGCACGCCGCAACAATGTCCCGGTGGCGGATCTCGCCAGAGCCAACAATCTCGAAACGTCGGCCAGGCTCAGCCTCGGCATGAAGCTCAACGTGCCCGGCACCAGAAATGCCACAGCACCGGCGGCACAGCCGGTCGCGCCGGTGCAGCAGGTCGCAGCGGTTGCTGCGCCCGTCGCCAAGCCAGGTACGGCCGCAGCCCAGCAGCAAAGCGCGCGGTTGGCCCAGCCGACCGCCAATGTCGAGGAAAAGCCGGTCGCGGAAGCGCCGGCGATCAAGCCCAGCGAAGCGACCGGCGCGTTGCCGACGTTCCGCTGGCCGGTCCGCGGCAAGGTGATCACGACCTACGGCGCCAAGACCAACGGCAAGTCGAATGACGGCATCAATCTGGCGGTGCCGGAAGGTACCCCGGTCAAGGCCGCCGAGGATGGCGTCGTCGCTTACTCCGGCAACGAACTGAAGGGTTACGGCAATCTCGTTCTGGTTCGGC
>JBOHIT010000419.1:0-5723 GCA_050726155.1 Bradyrhizobium sp. | reverse complement strand
ACAGCGATCTGATTATCGCGCTCGGCGCCCGGCTCGGCGAGATCACGACGTCGGGATATGCCCTGTTCGACATTCCGAAGCCGAAGCAGCCGCTGGTTCATATCTATCCGGATCCCGAGGAAATCGGCCGGGTCTATGCGCCGACATTGGGCATCGTATCAGGCAGCGCAGCATTCGCGGCCGCGATCAGCCATTTGACGCCAAAACATCGTCCGCGCGGCGACGAACTCAAGGCCGCCCATGCGGACTATCTAGCCTTCGCCGAGCCGACCCGTTCGCCCGGCGATGTTCAGCTGGCGCGGATCGTGCGCGATCTCAGCGAACGGCTGCCGGAAGACGCGATCATCTGCAACGGCGCCGGCAATTACGCCGTCTGGGTCCATCGCTTCTGGCGCTATCGCCAGTTCCGGACCGAACTGGCGCCGACATCGGGTTCGATGGGCTATGGCTTGCCGGCAGCGGTTGCGGCCAAGCACTTGCATCCGAACCGTCCGGTGATCGCATTCGCCGGCGACGGCTGCTTTCAGATGACCGGAAACGAATTCATGACGGCCGTCGAGAACCGGCTGCCGCTCATCGTGATCGTCTGCAACAACGGCATGTACGGCACCATCCGCATGCATCAGGAGCGGCACTATCCCGGCCGGGTGTCCGGCACCGATCTCGCCAACCCCGATTTTGCCGCACTCGCGCGCGCCTGCGGCGGCTTCGGCGCCCGGGTCGATCGCACCGAGGATTTTGCAAAAGCCTTCGATGAGGCGGTGGCCTCGCGCCTGCCTGCCATCATCGAACTGACGATCAGTCCGGAGGCGCTGACCCCGGCGGCTTCGCTCAGCGAGACCCGCGCCAAGGCCCTGGCCGCGGCGAAGTGACGGATTGATAATCGCTCAAGCCCGCGGCGGCCGCCGTCGCTTGACAGCACTGCCGCGGGTCGATCGCGCGACGCGCGGACGCAAGCGGCTTGCGGATTCGCGGCGCGGTTTGATGGCGGCCTGTGGTCCGCGCGCCAGTTCCATCAGCATGCGCAGCGCCTCGACCACGGAGCGCTGCCGCACGGTGGTGCGACCGATAGCGCCGAAACGCATCTCGCGATGCAAGATTCTTCCGTCGCGCGAAGCGACGGCAAAATGGACGAGGCCAACCGGCTTGCCCGGCGTGGCGCCGCCCGGGCCGGCAATGCCGGTGATGGAGACCGCGAGATCGACGCCGGCCTTCTCCAGCGCCCCGATCGCCATCGCGGTCGCGGTCTCCTTGCTGACCGCACCGAAGGTGGCCAGCGTCGTGGCCTTGACGCCGAGCATCGCGCGCTTGGCGTCGTTGGAATAGGTGACGAAGCCGCGATCGATGACGTCGGAGGAACCGGGAATGTCAGTGAGTGCACCTGCAACGAGGCCACCGGTGCAGGACTCTGCCGTGGCAATCGTCAGCTTGCGCATCCGGCACAAATCAAGCAGCGAGCGGGAGAGGGCGCGGGCGTCGCTGCCGCTCATGCTATTCGCTCCGACCTTGATCGTCCCAGGGCAAACGGATCGTGGCGCTCGCGGTCGCCGCGATGCCTTCCTCGCGGCCGGTAAAGCCGAGCCGTTCGCTGGTCGTCGCCTTCACCGCGACGCGCGAGATGTCGAGCCCGCTAATCTCGGCAATGCGCGCGCGCATGGTGTCGCGCAGCGGGCCGATTTTGGGTCGCTCGCAGATCAGCGTGACCTCAAGATTGGCGATACGGCCGCCGCGCGCGGTGACGCGATCGACCGCATATTTCAGGAAGCGGTCGGACGCAGCGCCCTTCCACTTTGGATCGCTGGGCGGAAAGTGCGAGCCGATATCGCCGTCCGCAAGCGCGCCGAGGATGGCGTCGACCAAGGCGTGCAGGCCGACGTCGCCATCGGAATGGGCGAGGAAGCCACGCGTGTGCGGGACGCGGACGCCGCAGATCGTCAGATGATCGCCGTCGCCGAAGGCGTGCACGTCGTAGCCGGTGCCGGTCCTGATGTCGCCGAGCATGGCGCCGAGGCGGGCCTCCTCGCGGACGAAATCTTCGGGGGTCGTGAGCTTCATGTTGGCAGGATCGCCTTCAAAGGTCGCTACCGTCAATCCCGCCCATTCGGCGAGCGCGGCATCATCGGTGAAATCAGAGCGGCCGTCGCGCGCGGCGCGGCGATGCGCTTCGAGGATTACATCGAAACGAAAGGCCTGCGGTGTTTGCGCGATGCGCAAGCGGGCGCGGTCCGGCGTGGCTTCGACATTGCCGGCGTCCCCGACCTGCTTGATCGTATCGGTAACGGCAATCGCGGGTACTGCGGCGCCGGTACGGCCGGCGGCCTCTATCGCGCGCGAGATGACCGCCGATGTCACGAACGGTCGCGCGGCATCGTGGATCAGCACGATATCCGGATTCTCGCCGGCCAACGCCTCAAGTCCCGCATGCACCGAGGCCTGGCGCGTCGCGCCGCCGTTGGTCGGCGGTCGATGACGCAGGCCCGCGACTGCCTCGTTGAAGATCGCGGCATCGTCGGGGTTCACCACCGGCTGCACGGCAAAGACATCGGGATGGCGGCAGAACGCTTCCATCGCGCGGAAGATCACGGTCTGGCCGCCGATCGTACGGTATTGCTTGGGGCCTCCTGCGCCGGCGCGAAGCCCGCGCCCGGCTGCGACGAGGATGGCTGCTGTGCGCTCAGGTCGGGGCATCGGGACTCAATGACAAACGATTCGGGGTTAAGGAGAGGGGGTTATCGGGCCAGGTACTAAGGCTCTTGGGCGCACAGCCCTTACCATGCCGAATGCGCATGAACAGAGCGATTCCCGTTAGCTGTGGGAAAAGCAGTTTTTGTTGCAGTGCACTTGCACAAATGATAGAACTGTCTAAAGTGTAGGCATGAAGCTTGACTGCACAAGATTTGTGCTCACAATACGCGCGGACGGTCGCAATGACGCGGCCACCACACCGATGAGAACCCTGTGACCGGTTTGGACGACCCACGCCATAAGACATTGAAGATAGGTGATATTTCGGTTGCCAACCGGGTTCTCCTGGCGCCGATGTCCGGCATCACTGACGCGCCTTTTCGTCGCCTTGCCGCTACCCTTGGAGCGGGACTCGTCGTTTCCGAGATGACCGCCAGCGATGATCTCGTGCATGGCAGGCCGATGGCGCAGTTGCGTTGCGAGACGGCCGGGATCGGACCGCACGTGGTCCAACTTGCAGGGTGCCAGAGCCATTGGATGGCGGAGGGGGCCAAGGTTGCGGAGGCTGCCGGCGCCGACATCATCGATATCAATATGGGCTGTCCAGCACGTCACGTGACCGGCGGCCAGTCGGGCTCGGCGCTGATGCGCGACCTCGACCATGCGCTGAAACTGATTGAGGCGACGATCGCGGCCGTCAAAGTGCCGGTGACACTGAAGATGCGGCTCGGCTGGGACCACCACTCGCTCAACGCGCCCGAACTCGCGCGCCGCGCGGAAGCGTCCGGCGTGCAGATGATTACGGTGCACGGACGCACGCGCTGCCAGTTCTACAAGGGCGAGGCGGACTGGAGCGCGGTGCGCGCGGTGAAGGATGCGATCACGGTCCCGCTCGTCGTCAATGGCGACATCACGTCGTACGAGAAGGCGGTCAGCGCGCTCGACATGTCGGGCGCCGATGCCGTCATGATCGGCCGCGGCGCGCAGGGACAGCCCTGGCTGCCGGGTCAACTCGGGCGCCGACTCGAAACCGGAAAGTCCGAGGTCACCCCGTCGTTGTCAGAACAACTCGCGCACATTCGCGCGCTCTATGATGAAGTCTGCCGCCATTACGGTTTGCGCGTCGGCCTCAAGCATGCGCGCAAGCATCTCGGCTGGGCGCTAGAGGTCGCCGCCGAATGCAGCCGCGCGCCGGCGGAGACACTCAAAGGCTGGCGGCAGAAGATTCTAACGTCGGAAGATCCGCGCGGCGTGCATCGATCGCTCCAGGACGCCTACGACGATTTTGCATGGAGTGCTGCTGCATGAATTCAGCCGCAGAACATCGCCGGCGCGTGCCCTCCGAGGCCGAGGCGATCCTCAATGCGCTACCCAATCCGGTGCTGCTGATTGCGCCCGATGGTCGTATCGTCGACGCCAACATCGCCGCCGAATCCTTCTTCGAGATTTCGACCCAGTTCCTGCAACGGCAGTCGCTGAAGGAACTGGTGCCGTTCGGCAGCCCGCTGCTGGCGCTGATCGATCAGGTGCGCTCGAGCGGTTCGCCGGTCAACGAGTACAAGGTCGATCTTGGCACGCCCAGGATCGGCGGCGACCGCCAGGTCGATCTGCACGTCGCCCCCCTGACGGAGCGGCCGGGCCACATCGTCGTGATGCTGCAGGAGCGCACCATCGCCGACAAGATGGACCGGCAGTTGACGCATCGCAGTGCGGCACGGTCGGTGATCGCGCTGGCCGCGATGCTGGCGCATGAAATCAAGAATCCGTTGTCCGGCATTCGCGGTGCGGCGCAATTGCTGGAGCAGGCGGCTTCATCGGAAGACCGCATGCTGACGCGGCTGATCTGCGACGAGGCCGACCGCATCGTCACGCTGGTCGACCGCATGGAAGTGTTCGGCGATGACCGGCCAGTGGCGCGCGGTCCGGTCAACATCCATTCCGTGCTCGACCACGTCAAACGGCTGGCGCAATCGGGCTTTGCCCGCAACGTCCGCTTCATCGAGGACTACGATCCGTCGTTGCCGCCGGTGCTGGCCAATCAGGACCAGCTGATCCAGGTGTTCCTCAATCTGGTGAAGAACGCCGCCGAAGCGGTCGCCGATCTGGGCAGCGATGCGGAAATCCAACTCACCACGGCGTTCCGTCCCGGCGTTCGGCTGTCGGTGCCGGGCAAGAAATCGCGGGTGTCGCTGCCGCTCGAATTTTGCGTCAAGGACAACGGCTCCGGCGTGCCGGAAGACCTGCTGCCGAATTTGTTCGATCCCTTCGTCACCACCAAGCAGACCGGCAGCGGGCTCGGTCTCGCACTCGTTGCAAAGATCGTCGGCGATCACGGCGGCATCATCGAGTGCGAATCGCAATCGCGGAAGACCACGTTCCGCGTGCTGCTGCCCATGTTCAACTCCACCAAGCATTTCGACCAAAGCAATCGCGATGACGTTTCGGGTACGCCATCGCCTGCCTCACAGAATGCAAGATGAGGAATAACAATGCCCGCAGGTAGCATACTTGTCGCCGACGATGACACCGCCATTCGTACGGTTCTGAATCAAGCTCTTTCGCGCGCCGGATACGAGGTGCGACTGACCGGAAACGCGGCGACGCTGTGGCGCTGGGTGAGCCAGGGCGAGGGCGATCTCGTCATCACCGACGTCGTGATGCCCGACGAGAACGCGTTCGACCTGCTGCCACGGATCAAGAAGATGCGGCCGAACCTTCCGGTCATCGTCATGAGCGCGCAGAACACCTTCATGACGGCGATCCGGGCCTCGGAGCGCGGCGCTTACGAATATCTGCCGAAGCCGTTCGATCTGAAGGAGCTGATCACCATCGTCGGCCGCGCCTTGGCGGAGCCGAAGGAGCGGGTGGCGAGCTCTGCCGACGAAGGTGAATTCGACTCCATCCCGCTGGTCGGCCGTTCGCCGGCGATGCAGGAAATCTACCGGGTGCTGGCGCGGTTGATGCAGACCGACCTCACCGTGATGATCTCCGGCGAGTCCGGCACCGGCAAGGAACTGGTCGCCCGCGCGTGGCACGAT
>JBOHIT010000418.1:0-5768 GCA_050726155.1 Bradyrhizobium sp. | reverse complement strand
CCGGCGCGGCTCGCCCAGAACATGAAAGACATCAATACCAAGCGTAAGCTGGTCCGCGTCATGCCGTCGGAGAAGTCGGTCGAGCAGATCATCGCCCAGGCGCGCAAGCTGCAGCCGAAAATCAGCTACTGAAATCAGCCAATAAAATCAGCTCTTGCCGGCTTATGCCGGCGGCTCGCATGCTTGACTCGCCCGCGCGGACCGCGCAAAGCGACCGCATGATCGCAACCATGTCCAGACCCGCCGCAGGGGCCGGCCCGGCCGGTCATTTTGACCTGCCGGCGCTGCTGTCGCGGCCCTATCCGGCCTTGATGGGCGTACTGAACGTGACGCCCGATTCATTTTCCGATGGCGGACAGTTCGCAGCCCCCGAAAACGCGCTGGCGCAGGCGCACCGGATGGTCGCCGAAGGCACTGACATCATCGACATCGGCGCGGAATCGACCCGGCCCTACGGGTCGGAACCGATCCCGGCGGACGAAGAGCTCGCACGGTTGCGTCCTGTGCTACCGGATGTCGTTTCGCTGGGGGTTCCGGTCTCGATCGACAGCATGAAGTCGTCCGTCGTGGCGTGGGCGCTCGATCATGGCGCCGTCATCGCCAACGATGTCTGGGGGCTACAGCGGGATCCCGGCATGGCCGGCCTGGTCGCGGAGCGCCAGGTGCCGGTGATTATCATGCACAATCGCGACAGCGCCGATCCCGCGATCGATATCATGAAGGACATCGCTGCCTTCTTCGCGCGTTCGCTCGACATCGCCGCGAAGGCCGGCGTTTCACCTGGCAAGATCGTGCTCGACCCCGGTATCGGCTTCGGCAAGACGCCGGAACAGAGCATGACGGCGCTGGCGCGCCTGCATGAGCTGCAATCCTTCGGCCTGCCGCTGCTGGTTGGAGCCTCGCGCAAGCGCTTCATCAGCACGGTGACGCCGTCGGAACCGCATCAGCGCCTTGGCGGCTCGATCGCCGCGCATCTGATTGCCGCCAAAGCCGGCGCGCGTATCATTCGCGCCCATGATGTTGCGGAAACCGTTCAAGCGCTGCGCGTCGCAGCCGCCATTGGGGAACTGCAGAGATGACCGATACGATCTTCATCACCGGCGTCGTCATCCATGCCCGCCACGGCGTGATGGAACACGAGACCGAAGTCGGCCAGCGCTTCGTGATCGACCTCGAACTGTCCGTCGATCTGTCGGAGTCATCGCGTACCGACCGCCTGTCCGATACCGTGTCCTATTCCAACGTGGTCGCCACCGCGACGGCGGCCTTCAAGAACACCAACTACAAGCTCCTGGAACGCGCGGCCGGCGCGGTGGCCGATGCCATCCTGGCGGCGTTCCCGCGCATCGACGCGGTCGAGGTCACCGTCCACAAGCCGCACGCGCCGATCGCCGCGATCTTCGACGATGTCGGCGTGGTGCTGATGCGCACCCGGCAGCCCTGATATGGCTGACGTGCTGATCGCGCTCGGCGGCAATGTCGGCGACGTTCGCGCGACGTTCCAGAAGGCCATCTCCAATATCTGTGGCATGACGCAGGCGGCATTGCTGGCGCGGTCGTCGGATTACACCACGCCACCCTGGGGCAATGAAGCGCAGCCACCCTTCATCAACGCCTGCATCGAAATCGACACCAGCCTCGATCCGCATGCACTGCTGTTCACGCTGCACAAGATCGAGAAGAAGTTCGGCCGCGACCGCGCGAACGAGCAGCATTGGGGGCCGCGCACCCTCGACCTCGATTTGATCGCCTATGACGACGTCAGGATCGACAAGCCGGAGCTGACGCTGCCGCATCCCCGGCTGTTCGAACGCGCTTTCGTGCTGGTGCCGCTCGCCGAGATCGCGCCCGACCGTATCATTGCGGGACGCCGCGTGGGCGATGCGCTGGCGGCGCTTTCGACCGACGGTATTTTGCGACTCCCCGACCTCGATTAACCCTCAGGGAGCCGAAACAACCGTTTGGCTTGGCGGCCGCGCCGTGGCAATTTCCGGCCAAATCAAGCGACGACCCAGGGAACGACTGTCCGGATGACCACGACCACTGACGAGCCGCGATTGGCTGCGGATTTTGCCCCCGCGAACTACGAAGACTGGCGCAAGCTGGTCGACGGGGTGCTGAAGGGCGCGCCGTTCGAGAAGCTGGTCGGCAAGACCTCCGATGGGTTGAAGATCGATCCGATCTACCGGCGCGCGCAAGGCGCCGCGCCGGTCGCGGGCCGCTCCGCCGCAACCCCCTGGCAGATCATGCAGCGCGCCGATCATCCCGACGCCAGGGTGGCCAATGCGCAGGCGCTGCACGATCTCGAAAATGGCGCGACCGGGCTCACGCTCGTATTCGCGGGCGCTAATGGCGCCTGCGGCTTCGGGCTGGAGCCTTCGGCTGACGCCGTCGCACAGGTCCTCGACGGCATCTATCTCGATGCCGGCATCGGCATCGAACTTCAAATCGGTCCGCAGTCGCGAATGGCGGCGATCCATGTCGCGGAATGCATCCAACGCAAGGGGCTCAACCCCGCTGCCTGCGATATCCGCTTCGGGCTCGACCCGCTCGGGGCCGGCGCGGTGTGGGGGTCCAGTCCCTATAGCTGGTCCGAGATCGTTCCCGCGGTCACCAGCGCCGTCAAAGGCCTCGCCGCACTCGGCTTCAACGGTCCGTTCGCGGCCGCCGACGGGCGCGTCATTCACGATGCCGGCGGATCGGAAGTCCAAGAGTTGGCCTTCGTGCTGGCGGCAGGCGTCGCCTATCTGCGCGCGATCGAAGCCGCCGGCATTTCGCTCGAGGATGCGCAAGGGATGGTCTATGCGCGGCTATCCGCCGATGCCGACCAGTTCCTGACGTTGGCGAAATTCCGCGCCGCGCGGCTGTTGTGGGCACGGGTGGAACAGGCCTGCGGGCTGACACCAAAACCGCTGTTCGTCGCGGCCGATACCGCCTGGCGCATGCTGACGCAGCGCGACCCTTATGTGAACATGCTGCGGGCGACGATGGCGACGTTCTCGGCCGGCCTCGGCGGCGCTAACGCCATCACTGTGCTGCCGCATACGCTGGCGCTGGGACTGCCCGATCCCTTCGCGCGCCGCGCCGCGCGCAACACTCAACTGGTGCTGCTGGAAGAATCCAACCTCGCCAAGGTGTCCGATCCTGCGGCCGGCTCCGGTGGCATCGAGACGCTGACGGGGCAACTGTGCGAAGCCGCGTGGTCGCTGTTCCAGGAGATCGAAAAAGCCGGCGGCCTGTTCGCATCGCTCGAACAGAACCTGATCCAACGCAAGGTCGCGGCGACGCGGGCGGTGCGCGAGGCCAATATCGCCAAGCGGCGCGATGTGCTGACCGGCGCCAGCGAATTTCCGAACCTGCACGAGGCCGAAGTCGCGGTGCTCGACGCCAGGCCGATTGCGCTGGCGCCCTATGGCGAAGCCAAGTTCAAATTCGATGCGCTGCCGCCGATGCGGCTGGCGGCCCCGTTCGAAGCGCTGCGCGACAAATCGGACGCCCGGCTCAAGGGCGCCGGCGCGCGACCAAAAATCTTCCTCGCCAATCTCGGCACACCGGCCGATTTCACCGCGCGCGCCACTTTTGCAAAAAGCTTTTTCGAGACCGGCGGCATCGAGGCCATCGATACCCAGGGGTTTGCCGATCCGGCCGCGCTTGCCGCCGCATTCAAGGCGTCCGGTGCTGATGTGGCGTGCCTTTGTTCCTCCGACAAAGCCTATGCCGCACACGCCGAGGCGGCGGCCAAGGCCCTTCAAGCCGCCGGTGCGAAGCATATCTATCTGGCAGGCCGGCCCGGCGAAGGGGAAGCAGTCCTTCGGGCGGCAGGTGTCGGCGACTTCATTTTTGCCGGCGGCGACGCGCTGGCAATGTTGCAAGGCGCCTGGAAGCGGATGGAGCGAACATGACATCGGAAAACAAATCCGCTCTGACCGGCGGGTGCCAATGCGGCGCGGTGCGCTTTGCGCTGTCCGCGCCGCCCGCCAAGATCAGCATTTGTCATTGCCGGATGTGCCAGAAAGCGTCCGGCGCACCGTTCGCCTCGTTCGCCGATATCGAGCACGCCGATTTTGCCTGGACCCGCGGTAAGCCGGCGGCGTTCAAATCCTCCTCCATCGCCGAGCGGGATTTTTGCGCCGATTGCGGCACGCCGCTGAGCT
Source organism: Bradyrhizobium sp. (assembly GCA_050726155.1). Taxonomy (GTDB): domain Bacteria; phylum Pseudomonadota; class Alphaproteobacteria; order Rhizobiales; family Xanthobacteraceae; genus Bradyrhizobium. The sequence goes on along the minus strand of JBOHIT010000418.1, from coordinate 1,614 downwards.
TCCGCCGCGTCGGCGGGCCGCGGATCGAGATCATGACCGGCACGTTCGACCGGCCGGATCGCATCGTGCCGACGCGGCAATATGGCACCGAATCCCGGCTCGGCTGGGTGGTGGGCATCGCCAATTTGCCGAGCCAGACCACCTTGCAGAATTACGGCCCGGAAAAGCTCGGCAGCATTACCAGCCACCAGCATCCGGACCATGATTAGGGATGGCAACCACCGATCCCCAAATGTGCTATATTGGTAACCCATGAGCCGCATACCTGATTTCGCGAATGTCGCGTTCGAAAAGACCGCTCCAGGCGGGCCCGCCGGCGGCGCCGAGCCGTGGCTAACGCCTGAAGGCATTCTCGTGAAACCCGCCTACAGCGAGGTCGATCTCGAAGGCATCGACTTCCTCGACACCTGGCCGGGGATCGCGCCCTATCTGCGCGGCCCCTACCCGACCATGTATGTCAACCAGCCCTGGACTATCAGGCAATATGCCGGGTTCTCCACGGCCGAAGATTCCAACGCGTTCTACCGCCGCAACCTCGCGGCCGGACAAAAGGGCCTTTCGGTCGCGTTCGATCTGGCCACGCATCGCGGTTACGACAGTGATCATCCGCGCGTGACAGGTGACGTCGGCATGGCCGGTGTTGCCATCGACTCCATCTACGACATGCGCACCCTGTTCTCCGGCATCCCGCTCGACCAGATGAGCGTGTCGATGACCATGAACGGCGCGGTGCTGCCGATCCTTGCGCTGTTCGTCGCGGCCGCCGAGGAACAGGGCGTGCCGCCGGAGAAACTGTCGGGCACCATTCAGAACGACATTCTGAAAGAGTTCATGGTGCGCAACACCTATATCTATCCGCCGGCGCCTTCGATGCGGATCATCTCCGACATTTTCGCCTACACCTCGCAGAAGATGCCGAAGTACAATTCGATCTCCATCTCCGGCTATCACATGCAGGAAGCCGGCGCGACGCAGGACCTCGAGCTCGCCTATACGCTGGCCGACGGCGTCGAATATCTCCGCGCCGGCCTGGCCGCGGGCCTCGATGTCGACCGCTTCGCACCGCGGCTGTCGTTCTTCTGGGCCATCGGCATGAATTTTTTCATGGAGGTGGCAAAAATGCGCGCAGCACGGCTGTTGTGGGCCAAGCTGCTGACGCAGTTCAATCCGAAGGACCCGCGCTCGCTGTCGCTGCGCACCCATTGCTAGACCTCGGGCTGGTCGCTGACCGCGCAGGACGTTTTCAACAATGTGATGCGCACCACCATCGAGGCGATGGCGGCGACCCAAGGCCATACCCAGTCGCTGCACACCAACGCGCTCGACGAGGCGCTGGCGCTGCCGACCGATTTCTCGGCGCGCATCGCCCGCAACACGCAATTGTTCCTGCAGCAGGAAAGCGGCACCAACCGCATCATCGATCCCTGGGGCGGCTCCTACTATGTCGAACGGCTGACCCGCGATCTCGCCGCCAAAGCCTGGGGCCACATCCAGGAAGTCGAACAGCTCGGCGGCATGGCCAAGGCGATCGAGGCCGGCGTGCCCAAGCTGCGCATCGAGGAAGCCTCGGCCAAGACCCAGGCCCGCATCGACGCCGGACGGCAGGCCGTGATC
>JBOHIT010000417.1:0-20419 GCA_050726155.1 Bradyrhizobium sp. | reverse complement strand
TCATCAACCAGATCCGCATGAAGATCGGCGTGATGTACGGAAGCCCCGAGACCACCACCGGCGGCCATGCGCTGAAATTCTACGCCTCCGTGCGCCTCGACATCCGCCGCATCGGCGCGATCAAGGAGCGCGAGGAAGTGGTCGGCAACCAGACCCGCGTCAAGGTGGTGAAGAACAAGCTGGCGCCGCCGTTCAAGCAGGTCGAATTCGACATCATGTATGGCGAGGGCGTCTCCAAGATGGGCGAAATCCTCGACCTCGGCGTCAAGGCCGGCATCGTCGAGAAGTCCGGCGCATGGTTCTCCTATGACAGCCAGCGGCTGGGACAGGGACGCGAGAACTCGAAGGCGTTCCTCAAGGCCAACCCCGACATGACCGCGAAGATCGAGGCGGCGATCCGTCAGAACTCCGGCCTGATCGCCGAACAGATCCTGGCCGGTCCACCCGAGCGCGACGCCGACGGCGAAGAACCTGCGGACGAATAGGATTTTTCCGAGCTTGGGTCGCATGGTCCAGGTTTCGACATAGCGGGTGCCGAGGACGTTGAGTTGCCGACGTCTTCGGCACCCGTTTTTGTATTGTGTAAACGGGGTGGCGACATGACGCGGTTGATTTTGACATCGAGCGATTCGGCAGGCGGATGTCTGCTGCGTGCCGGAATCGGCGATATCGTGATTCCGCTGGGCTTCCGGTTTGTTTGGGACGCGTTGCCATCCGATGCGAGGCTGGAAGCGATGTTGGGGCCGGGCTCGCTGGATCATTTCCCGCCGCACCGGCTTGTCAGGTTGGCCCACGGCCCGGCGCCTGCCGTGGCTGGTCTCGAGGAGGGCCCGTTCAGCGATGAGATGCACGACGACCGGAGTCGACACATCCGCTACAAGCAAAGCAAGTTGTCGCTGACCGCGCTCGGCCAAGCGGTATTGGCGGGGATCGATGATTTCAGCCGGCACAACCCGATGCACCGCTGGTGGGGCGGCACGGAGTTGAGAAATGACAATCTGTGGCGCTGGGATCCGGTGAGCCAGACGTTGGTCGCGCCATAGCCTGTAGGATGGGTAGAGCGAAGCGAAACCCATCATCTTGTCTCTTGCTCGGAATCGATGGGTATCGCTGCGCTCCACCCATCCTGCGAAAGCGACTTTGATGAAACGTTTGATTCTCACCAGCACGCACGTCCGGGATTTCACCGAACCGGAGTTCGCCGACCTTGCGGTCGATTTTTTCTTTCGTTTTGGCTGGGGACAGCAGCCCTCTCCGGATGAACTCGTAACCTATCTCGGGCCACGCACGGTCGATGTTGAACAAGGAAAGCACTGGTCGGACTTTGCGATGAAATGGGGCCAGTGCGATCACAGAGATCGACGTGATCTCAGCCTCACCGAATTTTGTCAGCAATACGAGACCGTCGAATTATGGTTCGACACGCGTCCCAACGCTCAGTTGACGCTGATCTGGTTGCTCGATTATTTCCGGTCTTATCCGGAAACGGTCGAGAGGCTGAAATTCCGTCTGATTGATCTTGATATGATCCAGCTCGACGTTCTCGGCAAATGGCAGCCACCCACCGTTGAGATCACCGACAAGGAACTTGAAACGGCCAGTTCAGCCTGGCGGGCATACGCGGCGCCGACGCCGCAGGCCTGCTTCGATCTGCTCGGCAAGGATTTGAGCGCATTGCCGCTTCTCAAACCTGTCTTGGTCGATCTGCTCGAAGAACTGCCGTCGAGTTCGACGGGACTTGGTGCCTCGGAAATGCGGATGCTCGAGCTGATCGGGCGAGGATACTCGCTCACAAATGCGCTTTTCCATCTGTACCAATTGAGACAAACACGCATATACGGCGAGTGGGAATACGGCTACCTGCTGGATGGGCTTGCGTTCGGTCCGAGGCCGGCCATTGCGGGCCTTGACGAGGAACTGCGCACGCTCGGCCGCGAGCAGTTGCGGAGCCGGCACGATGCCTACCTGCGCAGCGAGCTGTCGCTCACCGAATTCGGCAAAGCAGTCCTGGCCGGCAAGGAAGACTTCAGCCGGCACAATCCGATCGACCGCTGGTGGGGCGGGACGCATCTGACAAACGATAATTTATGGCGCTGGAATCCGGCGCTGGTCGCGCCTGGGTTGTAGGATGGCTGGAGCGAAGCGATTACCCATCACAAGCGTGTATGCCGCGCAACGATGGGTATCGCTGCGCTCCATCATCCTGCGGGAGTCGACACAATCGCGTTGCGCGCAACTGGAATTGGTCAGATGAAACCTTTAATTTTTTGCGGAGAGGACGGCACACACTTCGTTACCTCGAGTCTCACCGAGGCAGCAGTGACGTTTTTGTTCCGCTTTGCGGGTGGAAAGTTGCCACCGCCGGAGGAGCTTGACTTCTACGTTGCCGAGTTGACGGAGACCCACGAGCCCGGTTGTCATTGGTCGACCTATACGTACCGGTGGCATGACAAGCGTTTCCTCGACCACAGCCTCTACGAGGTGTGCGACGTATTCGAGACCGTCGAGCTGTGGTTCGATCCGGCTCCGAACGATCAATTGCAGCTGATTTGGCTGCTCGATCAGCTTGCCTCGCATCAGGAAGTCGTGGCGAAGTTGAAGTTGCGCATCGTCGACTTTGATTTACTCATGAAGGAGCCTGAGGCGCTTGCCAAAATGAAAGTCGCGGTTCGCGATGTCGCCAAGAAGGAGCTTGAGACGGCCAGCATGGCCTGGCAAGCGTACCGGTCCGCGACGCCCCAGGCCTGCTTCGATTTGCTGTCCCGGGATTTGAGTGCATTGCCTTTGTTGAGACCGGCTTTGCTCGACCTGCTGGAAGAGCTGCCATCCGCCATAACAGGACTTGGCGCGACAGAAATGCGGTTGCTGGAGCTCATTGCAAACGGCTACTCGCGCACGAGGCCGCTCTTTGAGCGGCATCGAGGCTTGTATCAGCGGCGTGTGTTCAATTCCTCGGAGGTAGAATCCCTGCTTGAGGGGCTGGCGCACGGTCCGCAGCCGGCGGTAGCGGGCCTCGATGACGAGATTCGCACGCTGAGCAGGGAGGATTTCCGTGGCCGCGATCCCGCCTACCTGCGCAGCCGGCTGTGGCTCACCGAATTCGGCAAGGCTGTTCTCGCGCACAAGGCAGATTTTAGCCAGCACAATCCGATCGACCGCTGGTGGGGCGGCACGCATTTGACCAACGACAATTTGTGGCGCTGGAATCCGGCGTTGATTGCGCCGTGACTGCCGTCATGCCCGGGCCTGTCCCGGGCATCCACGTCGTCTCTTCTGTTCCGGCAGTAAAGACGTGGATGGCCGGGATGAACCCGGCCATGACGAATAGACAGATGCTACGGCCGTCACTCCGCCGCTTGCGCGTAATCCTCGATCGGCGGGCACGAGCAGACCAGGTTGCGGTCGCCGTAGACGTTGTCGACGCGCCCCACGGGACACCAGTATTTGTCTGATCGCGGGGTGCCGGCCGGGAAACAGCCTTCGGCGCGGCTATAGGCGCGGGCCCAGGCATCGTCGGCGATGTCGTGCACGGTGTGCGGCGCGTGCCGCAACGGCGAGGCCTCGATCTTCCAGCGGCCGCCTTCGACTTCGGCGATCTCGTTGCGGATCGCAATCATGGCATCGCAGAAGCGATCGAGCTCCGCCTTCGATTCCGATTCGGTCGGCTCGATCATCAAGGTGCCCGGCACCGGAAAACTCATGGTCGGGGCGTGGAAACCGTAATCGATCAGCCGTTTGGCGATGTCGTCGACGGTGACGCCGCTGGTCGCTTTCAGCGGGCGGGGATCGACGATGCATTCATGCGCGACGCGGCCTTTTGCATTCTTGTAGAGCACCGGGAAATGCGGATCGAGTTTGGCCGCGATGTAGTTGGCATTCAGGATCGCGATCTCGGTCGCCCGCGTGAGGCCTTCGCCGCCCATCATCAAAATGTAGATATAGGAGATCGTCAGAATCGACGCCGAGCCGAACGGGGCGGCCGATACCGGCCCAATCGGATGCGGGATCGCGCCATCGGTCGCGGGGTGGCCGGGCAGGAACGGCGCCAGATGTGCCTTGACGCCGATCGGGCCCATGCCGGGACCGCCGCCGCCATGGGGAATGCAGAATGTCTTGTGCAGATTGAGGTGGCTGACATCGGCGCCGTAATCGCCGGGCCGCGACAGGCCGACCTGCGCGTTCATGTTGGCGCCGTCGAGATAGACCTGGCCGCCATGGGCGTGAACGATGTCGCAGATGTCGCGAATGTGCTCCTCGAACACGCCGTGGGTCGAGGGATAGGTGATCATCACAGCGGCGAGGTTTTTGGAATGCTTCTCCGCCTTGGCGCGGAGATCGTCGACGTCGACATCGCCGCGCGCGTCGCACGCGGTCACCACCACCTCCATGCCGACCATGCTGGCGGACGCCGGATTGGTGCCATGCGCGGAGGAGGGGATCAGGCAGACCTTCCGGTGCGGCTCGCCGCGCGCGGCGTGATAGCCGCGGATCGCCAGCAGACCGGCATATTCGCCCTGTGCGCCGGAGTTCGGCTGCAATGAAATCGCGTCATAGCCGGTGATGTCGCACAGCCATTTTTCCAGCCGCGCGAACAGCGCGTGGTAGCCCTTGGCTTGTTCGGCGGGCGCGAACGGATGCAGGCTGCCGAACTCCGCCCAGGTCAGCGGGATCATCTCGGCCGTTGCGTTGAGCTTCATGGTGCAGGAGCCCAGCGGAATCATCGCGCGGTCGAGCGCGAGGTCGCGATCGCTGAGCTTGCGCATGTAGCGCAACAGTTCGGTCTCGGAACGGTGGGCGTGGAACACCGGATGGGTCAGGAACGCGGTCGCGCGCTTCAACTCGGCCGGAAGCGCCTCGCGTGCGCCCGTCTCGACTTCGGCGTAAGAGAGCTTGCCGCCGAACGCGCGCCACACCGCTTCGATCACCGCAGGCGTCGTGGTCTCATCGACCGAAATCCCGAGCGTGGCTTTTCCAAGTGTGTCCTGGCCGATCCGCAGATTGATCTTCTCGGCGCGGGCGCGGGCAACAATTTCGTCCTGCTTCGCGCTGGCCGCCACGGTGACCGTATCGAAGAAATTCTGCGATACCGGCGAAAAGCCGAGTTTTGCCAGTCCCGCCGCCAGCACGGCAGCGCGCCGGTGCACCTGGCGGGCGATATGCGTCAGTCCCTCGGGGCCGTGATAGACGGCGTACATCGAGGCGATCACCGCCAGCAGCACCTGCGCGGTGCAGATGTTTGATGTCGCCTTTTCGCGGCGGATGTGCTGTTCGCGGGTTTGCAGCGCCAGCCGATAGGCCGGCTCGCCGCGTGAATCCACCGACAGCCCGACGATGCGGCCGGGCAGCGAACGCTTCAGCGCATCGCGCACCGACATGTAAGCGGCATGCGGACCGCCGTAGCCCATCGGCACGCCAAAGCGCTGCGCCGAACCGATGGCGATATCGGCGCCGAGTTCACCGGGCGACGCCAGCAGCGTCAACGCCAGCAAATCGGCGGCGACCACGGCAAGCCCGCCCTTGGCGCGCAGCGACGCGATCGGGGTACGCAAATCGCGCACCGCGCCGGAACTGCCGGGATATTGCAACAGCGCGCCGAACACGTCGGCTTTATCGAGATCGGTGAGGGGATCGCCAGATATCAGCGACCAGCCCAGCGGTTCGGCGCGGGTGCGCAGCAGCGCCAGCGTCTGCGGATGTGTGTCGCTGTCGACGAAAAACGTTTTTGTCTTCACGCCGGATGCGCGCTCTGCCAGCGCCATCGCTTCGGCGGCGGCGGTGGCCTCGTCGAGCAGCGAAGCGTTGGCGACATCGAGGCCGGTCAGATCGCAGATCATGGTCTGGAAGTTGAACAGCGCCTCGAGCCGGCCCTGGCTGATCTCGGGCTGATACGGCGTATACGCCGTGTACCAGGCCGGGTTCTCCAGGATGTTGCGCTGGATCACGGCGGGCAGGATGGTGCCGGAATAGCCCTGGCCGATCAGCGAGGTGAACACCTGGTTTTGGGCGGCCAGTTCGCCCATATGCGCCAGCGCTTCGGTCTCGCTCAACGCGCGCCCGAGATCGAGCGGCGTCTGCTGCCTGATCGACGACGGCAGCGTCTGCCCCATCAACTCGCCCAGGCTGTTGGCGCCGACGCTTTCCAGCATCGCCGCGATGTCGCGCGGCGCGGGGCCGATGTGGCGGCGCACGAAATCGGTGGCGGGTTCGTTCAGGGGCTTGAAGGGCGCGTTCATGGGCAATCCTCAGGCGGTGTGCTTGGCGTAGGCGGCTTCGTCCATCAGGCCGTCGAGTTCACTCTTGTCCTTGATCTTCAGCTTGAAGAACCAGGCCTTGCCGGCGGCGTCGGAATTCACCAGCGCCGGCTCTGCCGCCAGAGCCTCGTTGACTTCGAGCACGTCGCCGGAGATCGGCGCGTAGACGTCGGAGGCTGCCTTGACAGATTCGACGACGGCGGCGGCTTCCGCTTTCTTGAGGCTGCGGCCGACCTTGGGCAGTTCGACGAACACGACGTCGCCGAGCTGCGACTGCGCGTAGTCGGTGACGCCGATGGTGGCGACATCGCCCTCGATGCGGAGCCATTCATGGTCTGATGTGAACAAGATCGTCATGAGACTTCCTTCAGCGTTTATAGGTGTTGGGAACGAATGGCATGGTCGCGACCTGTAGCGGCAGGCGCTGGCCGCGGACTTCGGCAAACACTTGCGTGCCCGTTGCGGCAAGCTGCGTCGGCAGATAACCCATCGCCACGGGGGCATTGAGACTCGGCCCGAAACCGCCCGACGTGACCTTGCCGATCGGTTCGGCCGACGCGCTGTCGGCAAACAACATCGCGCCTTCGCGCACCGGCGCGCGGCCCTCTGGGCGCAGGCCAACGCGGCGGCGCGCGGCGCCTTTTTCAAAATGGGCGAGTATGACCTCGGCGCCGGGAAAACCGCCGGCGCGCACGCCGCCGCTGCGGCGGCTTTTCTGCACCGACCATTCCAGCGCGCCTTCGACCGGCGTCGTCGTGGTGTCGATGTCGTGGCCGTACAAACACAGCCCGGCTTCGAGCCGCAGGCTGTCACGTGCGCCTAACCCGATCGGCAACACGTCGCTGTTCTCCAAAAGCGCCGTCGCCAGTGCTTCGGCGTGCGCGGCCGGAACGGAAATCTCAAAACCGTCTTCGCCGGTATAGCCGGAGCGCGACACGAAGCAGTCGAAGCCGGCAACCTTGCGCGGACCGGTGTCCATGAACCGCATCGCCGCGACGTCTGCACAAAACTTCGCCAGCGCCTGCTCGGCTTTCGGCCCCTGCAGCGCGATCAGCGCGCGGTCAGCAAGCGAATCGATGACGCAGGCCTCCGAAAGGCGCGCGCGCAGATGCGCCTCGTCCTCGGCCTTGCAGGCGGCGTTAACCACCAGGAACAAATGGTCGCCGAAATTCGCCACCATCAGGTCGTCGAGAATGCCGCCATCGGGATTGGTGAACTGCGCGTAGCGTTGCCGCCCGGGGGCCACCGCAACGATGTCCTGCGGCACCAGCCGCTCCAGCGCCAAAGCGGCGTCCTCGACCTTGCCGGATTTTGGCCGCAGCGCGAGCTGGCCCATATGGGAGACGTCGAACAGGCCGGCCGCACTGCGCGTGTGCTGATGTTCCCTGAGCACGCCGGCGGCGTACTGGACCGGCATTTCATAGCCGGCAAACGGAACCATTTTGCCGCCGCGCGCCACATGGAGCGCGTGCAAAGGTGTGTGATGTAAGGGAGATTCGTCGCGCGCCAGCATCCGGAGACCCTCAAGGGATCGGGGACCAGCCCCCGAAAACCCAAAGAAAGCCCCATCTGTCGCTGTGCCTGAGAGTATTATCCCGTCGGCGGACACTGCGAGGCCAAAGCCCTGCGGCGTCTCTTTCCAGATGCTAGTTCGTCACGAGGGTCCGTTTGCCTGAGAGTTTCCGGGGCGGTTGCTCCTTCGGCGCCGGCGCTTAAGCCGATCTCTCCCGACGTGACGTATTGAACAAGGGGTAAGAAACACGGCCGGGCCAAGCCTGTCAACGCGCGGAAAGACCTATCAACCAGTCTTGTGTGCTGCGGCAAGCCTATGATCCGCCTGCACAGTTTCTGGACACCGCCTTTGGCCTTGTCTAAAAGCGTTCCGCCGGAAGATTAAGGCTATTTACGGCCTGACCCGGTCCTAATTCCGATTGGATGAACATGAGCGGCGTCAACGAGATCAGGTCGAAATTTTTGGACTATTTTGCCGCGAATGGCCACGAGATCGTGCCGTCGTCGCCGCTCGTCCCGCGCAACGACCCGACCCTGATGTTCACCAATGCAGGCATGGTGCAGTTCAAGAACGTCTTCACCGGCGTCGAGAAGCGCCCCTACCAGCGCGCCACCACCTCGCAGAAATGCGTCCGCGCCGGCGGCAAGCACAACGACCTCGACAATGTCGGCTATACCGCGCGGCATCTCACGTTCTTCGAGATGCTCGGCAATTTCTCGTTCGGCGACTACTTCAAGGAGCGCGCGATCGAACTCGCCTGGAACCTGATCACCAGGGATTTCGGGCTGAAGAAGGACAAGCTGCTGGTCACCGTCTACCACACCGACGACGAGGCGGCCGGTCTCTGGAAGAAGATCGCCGGTTTTTCGGACGATCGCATCATCCGGATTCCGACCTCGGACAATTTCTGGGCGATGGGCGATACCGGCCCGTGCGGGCCGTGCTCGGAAATCTTCATCGACCGCGGCGAGCACATCTGGGGCGGACCTCCGGGCAGCCCGGAAGAGGACGGCGATCGCTTCCTCGAATTCTGGAACCTCGTGTTCATGCAATACGAGCAGGTGACGAAGGATGAGCGCGTGTCGCTGCCGCGTCCCTCGATCGACACCGGCCTCGGGCTGGAGCGCATGGCCTGCATCCTGCAAGGCGTCGACAGCGTCTTTGAGACCGATCTGTTCCGTCATTTGATCGATGCCACCGCGTCCGCGCTCGGTGACGCACCGCAGGAGCAGACCGTGGCATCGTTCCGCGTCATCGCGGACCATCTGCGCTCTTCGGCGTTCCTGATCTCCGACGGCGTGCTGCCGTCGAACGAAGGCCGCGGCTATGTGCTGCGCCGGATCATGCGCCGCGCCATGCGCCATGCACAGTTGCTCGGCGCGCGCGAGCCCTTGATGCATCGCCTGGTGTGGGCGCTGGTGCGCGAGATGGGGCAGGCCTATCCGGACCTGGTGCGCGCCGAAAAGCTGATCGAGGAAACGCTGCGACTGGAAGAAACGCGTTTCCGCAAGACGCTGGAGCGCGGCCTTTCGATCCTCGACGAAAAGAGCAGTTCGCTGAAGAAGGGCGACATGTTCGACGGCGATACCGCGTTCACGCTGTACGACACCTATGGCTTTCCGCTCGACCTCACCCAGGACGCGCTCAAATCGCGCGGCATCAGCGTCGATATCGCCTCCTTCACCGATGCGATGGAAAAGCAGAAAGAAAAGGCGCGCGCGTCGTGGTCGGGCTCGGGCGACACCGCGAGCGAGAACATCTGGTTTCCGCTGCGCGAAAAGCTCGGTGCCACCGAATTTCTCGGCTATGAGACCGAAAGCGCCGAGGGCGTGGTTTCCGCGCTCGTGAAAGACGGCAAGGATGCCGACAGCCTCAAGGCCGGCGAGACCGGATCGATCGTGCTCAACCAGACGCCGTTCTACGCGGAGTCCGGCGGTCAGGTCGGCGATACCGGCGTGATGATCGGCGAGGGCGTCAAATTCCGTGTCACCGATACGCAGAAGCGGGCCGGCGATCTGTTCGTGCATCAGGGCACGGTGGAGCAGGGCACGCTGAAAGTCGGCACCGCCTTGCAGCTCGAGGTCGACCATTCCAGGCGTTCCTCGATCCGGGCGCATCACTCGGCGACGCATCTGCTGCATGAAGCGCTGCGCCAGGTGCTCGGCGATCACATCGCCCAGCGCGGCTCGCTGGTGGCGCCGGATCGTTTGCGGTTCGACTTCGTGCATCAAAAGCCGATCACGGCGGAAGAACTTAGCCGCATCGAGGACATCGCCAACGAGGTGGTGCTGGAGAATGAGGAAGTCACCACGCGGCTGATGGCGGTCGATGACGCACGCGAGGCCGGCGCGCGCGCGCTGTTCGGCGAAAAATACGGCGACGAGGTGCGTGTGGTGTCGATGGGCAAGCAGGCCCGCGAGCAGGGCCAGAACGCGCTCGGCTGGTCGGTGGAATTGTGCGGCGGCACCCATGTAAAGCGCACCGGCGATATCGGGCTGATTTCCGTGACCGGCGAAAGCGCGGTCGCCTCCGGCGTGCGCCGCATCGAGGCGCTGACGGGGCAGCATGCGCGCAAGCACGCCAACGACACCATGCAGCTTGCGAAGAATGCCGCAAGCGAACTGCGCACCTCGGTCGAGGAAATGCCGGGGCGTATTGCCGCGCTGATGGAGGAGCGCAAGAAGCTCGAGCGCGACCTGTCGGATGCGCGCAAGAAGCTCGCGATGGGCGGTGGCGGCGGCAACGGCGCGGCTGCGGCCAGCGGCGTGCGCGAAGTCGGCAACGTCAAGCTATTGGCCCGCGCGGTCGAAGGCGTCGAGACCAAGGACCTCAAGAGTCTCGTCGATGACGGCAAAAAGCAGATCGGCTCCGGCGTGGTCGCGATCGTTGGCGTGACCGACGACGGCAAGGCGGGCGTGGTGGTCGGCGTCACGGCCGATTTGACGTCGCGCTTCAGCGCGGTCGAGCTCGTCAAGATCGCCTCGGCAACGCTGGGCGGCAAGGGTGGCGGCGGACGGCCCGACATGGCGCAGGCCGGCGGGCCTGATGGCGCCAAAGCGGATGCCGCGCTGTCGGCGATCGAAAAAGCGATGGCGGGCGCGTAAGAGGATTCCTCGCGGTGGCAACGGTTCCGGGTAAGCGCAGTGTGAGCGACCCGGATTTGCGGGACCGGCTCTACGAGCTGCTCGAACAGGATCATCTGCCGCATTCGGCCGGCTCGCGCTTCGTCCGGCTGATCGTCGCCATCGTCGTCATCGACGTGCTGGCGATGATTCTGGCATCCGTGCCTGAATTCGACGCCAGGCTCGGTTGGCTGTTCACGACCATAGAGATCGCCGCCGTCATTGCGTTCGCGCTGGAATATGCGGCGCGGATCTGGAGCGTGGCCGGGCATTCCCTGCGTGACACGCCGCCGACGAGGGCACGGCTGGAATATGCCTGCTCCAGCCTCGGCATTGTCGACCTGCTGGCGTTCCTGCCGTCGGCGATCGCGCTGATCGCGGGCGACCGCCACGCGCTGGTGTTGTTCGGCATGCTGCCGTTCCTCAAACTGGTGCGCTATTCGCCGGCGCTGCGGTCGCTGTTGGCCGCCCTTCACGCCGAACGGCGCACGCTGTTCGGTTGCGTCGTGATCCTGACCGGCACGGTGCTGCTGTTCGCCTCCTTGCTCTATGCGATCGAGCACAAGGTGCAGCCCGACAAGTTCGGCACCATTCCGCAGGCGATGTGGTGGGCGATCGTGACGCTCGGCACCGTCGGTTATGGCGACGTGGTTCCGATCACGCCGCTCGGCAAGACGGTCGCGGTATTCGCCGTCATCGGCAGTTTTGTGATGATCGCGCTGCCGGTCGCGATCATCGCCACCGCTTTTGCCGATGAGGTCCGCCGCCGCGATTTTATCGTCACCTGGGGCATGCTGGCGCGGGTGCCGCTGTTCTCGCATCTCGGCGCCTCCGAAATATCAGACATCATGCGGTTGTTGCGCGCCCGGAGCATCGAGTCCGGCGAAGTGCTGGTCCGACGCGGCGATGCGGCCTCCTCGATGTACTTCATCACCGCAGGCGAAGTCGAAATCGAGCTGCCGAGCCAACGCGTGCGGTTGTCGGACGGCACGTTCTTCGGCGAGATCGCGCTGCTGCACCGTACCAAGCGCAGCGGCACGGTGACCGCGACGCGGACGACAAAATTGCTGGCGCTCGATGCGCAGGATTTTCATGCGCTGATCGAGCGCATGCCGGCGCTGGCCGCGCACGTGAAGGAAACCGCGGACGCCCGCCTGGCGGACACCGCGGAAATACTAAGGGGCGACATCGGCGCCAGTGAAATCGCGCTGGCCGAGCGCGACTGATTGCTCAGGTAAAGATGCGCTTGACCATGTCGAGCCCGCCCCAGGCATCGAACAGCGGCGTTGCCGTCGCCTCGATCTTGTCCGCAGGCCAGTGCGGCGCGCTGGCGCTGGGCGTAAAGCGCGAGCCGGGATAGACAATGTAAACGTAGCTTGCGGACTCGTCGCCGCCCGCTCGCGCCAGTTTGGTAATCGGAAATGAGGGGTCCTTGACGTGCAGGTTGATCGCCGCGCGGATCGAGGCCTCGCCGACATGCGGATTGGTGTCCGCGAAAATGGCGGAGGTGGTGCGGAAGTTTTTCAGATTGACGACCGTACAGAGATCGCCCGGTGCGATCCCTTCCGCAAGGTGCGCGGGCAGCACGATGTAGGGAATGAATTCCGCGTCGACGAACGCGTCCGCGTCGAAATCCTGACCGCGTTGCAGGCTGGTCGCTGAGACGAAGAAGCCGGGACGGGGGCCTTTGCCGACTTTCCCGTTCTTCAGTTTGCCCTGGATGAATTTCTTCGAGAAGCTGTTGGCATGGGCGATATTGTCCAGCGCATCGGGGTTTTCCCTGTCCGGATGATAGGCGCGAGCGGCGCCGTCGGCGTCGATGGCCATCTTTGCCTTGAAGAATACCGGCTTGGTGCCCTTGATCCGTCTTACCTTGATGTTCCGCTCGCCGTCGGAAATGTCGTTGCGGACAGTTTCCATTTCGGGAGCAGGCGCCTCGGTTTCCACGCTCTCCAGCGCCAGCTCATGCGCACCTTGTGGCGCCAGGATTTCGCCGAGGATCTTTTCAATCGCTCCGACCCATTGGAACAGGTCGAAGTTTTGCGGGTCGTCATGACCGTCGGGGATACCGGTATCGAGAACGCAATGAAAGGCGGGAACGAGGAAGCTGCCACGCCGTACCGCGGCGGCAATATAACAGAGCGCCAATCTTTCCATCGTTGCCTGGGTAAACCCCGGCGTGGGCCCAACGGCGTGGAAGGCAAATCCCCCCTTGATGCGCGGTTGAATGAGCTCGTGATGAAGGAACAGCCCCTTCAGCCCGGGCGGGGTGCGTTCAAACTTGATGGCTTGAACCTTGACCGAATAATCATGTCCGGTTGCGGACTGACCGAGGCGGTTGAGGAAGACATGTGCCGAACCGATGTTGCGGCGGGAAAGATCGTTGTTGCGCCAGGCGGCGGTGTTGATCTCGGCCGGAAACGAACTGCCGGAGATTTCGTCGCTGGTATCGTGAATGACGAAATAGCTGGCCTTCGTTCCCTTTGCCGTGGTTGAGACCGGCTTGTTCAGTTTGCCGCCGATATCGGCGGCGGAAATTCCCTTGAACGCCAGATAGCTTTCCAGCTGCTCGCGCGTCACCGTCACCGTCTGTCCGACGATGGCCAGCAATTTGTCGGGAAGCTGGGCCGGCTGATTGTCGATGTTTCCGCCGACTCGGACGCGGCGTAGCAGACAGCGCGCCTGGTCGGCCGGCGTTCCCTGGAATTGCTCAGTGGCGACGGAAAATTGACAACGAGTGGCCATGACGGGCTCCATATCAATGAGGCTGGCGACGGACGCAACCTATGATAGCTCGTATAAGTATTTAAAACCAGCGTCGGAATGGGCAGCCGATTGTGCCGCTGCCGCAAAGCGACGGGGCGGAAGATCGATTGGCGGGACGGTTACGTGCGGTCGAGGTAAGGCGCGACCACCTCGCGCGTCTCCTTGCTCGGCACGACCGGGACGATCTCGAATGTCATGCCGAGATCGCGGTTGTTTTCGAGCACCCATTGCTGCAGCAATCGGAGATCGTCGCATTCCATCAGCTGGAAACAGCGGTCGAAGTCGGGTTCGATCCAGCTGCCGATATAGTTCAAGCCATCCGGGAATTTGATGCCGGGGTCGCGGACGCGCTTGTACACGGGGATTGGATCCTGGTTCTTGAAGCGCTCGATCACCATGAACAGCATGGCCAATCCCCGGTCCGATTCAGGACTTGCGCAGGAACACGTAGTCCGCCGAGTAGGGCACGTTCAGGAAGCTGCCGACGGTCTCGCATGCACCGTCACGCTTGCCGCCCTTGGTATTGATCCGCTGCACCGTGGTGACGTCGGCAAGCACGCCGCTGCCGCGCCGGGCGGTCGCTTCGAGCTTCAGCCAGGGGATGTCATTCGCTGTCGTGCCGGGAGCGTTGGCGGCGACCTTGGCCGCCACGCCGCTGCCGTCGCTGTGGTCCCAGTTCGGCCCGGCATAGTGACGCCCGACGGTCTTGCCGTCGGCGAGCAGCGTCGCGATCGGTTCGCGGAATGACCAGATCGGTCTGCCGTCGGCGCCGGCCTTGCATTCGTAGACCTGCGCGCCTTCAGCATGCAGGGTCACTACGACGGTTTGGCCCGGTGCGGCGATGGCTTCGGGAAGCGGGTCGGCGGCGCGTGCGCCCGCAAGGGAGCCAAACAGCATCAGCAATGCGAGCGCAGCGTTCTTGAGGAAGTTGTTTTTAGGGAGTGACATGATCACATTCATCCAAATTGTGACCTCCAAAAACAACTAACCCCAATAAAGGCGGCTTATTTCGCCGCCATCGCCTTGGTGAGGTTTTCCGCGACCTTGTCGAGGAAGCCGGTGGTCGAGAGCCAGCGCTGGTCGGCGCCAACCAGGAGCGCGAGGTCCTTGGTCATGAAGCCGGCCTCGACGGTGTCGACGCAGACCTTCTCCAGCGTCTTGGCGAACTTCGCCAGCTCCTCGTTGTTGTCGAGCTTGGCGCGATGCGAAAGCCCTTGCGTCCACGCGAAGATCGAGGCGATCGAGTTGGTCGAGGTTTCCTTGCCCTTCTGATGCTCGCGGTAATGCCGGGTCACCGTGCCGTGGGCGGCTTCGGCTTCCACGACCTGGCCGTCGGGCGTCAGCAGCACCGAGGTCATCAGGCCGAGCGAGCCATAGCCCTGCGCCACCGTGTCGGACTGCACGTCGCCGTCATAGTTCTTGCAGGCCCAAACATAACCGCCGGACCATTTCAGCGCCGAGGCGACCATGTCGTCGATCAGGCGATGTTCGTACGTCAGGCGCTTGGCTTCGAAATCCTTCTTGAAGTCCTTCTCGTAGACTTCCTCGAAGATATCCTTGAAGCGGCCGTCATAGACTTTCATGATGGTGTTCTTGGTCGACAGATAGACCGGATAGCCGCGGTTGAGGCCGTAGGTCAGCGACGCCCGTGCGAAATCGCGGATCGAATCGTCGAGGTTGTACATGCTCATGGCGACGCCGGAGCCGGGCGTCTTGAACACTTCGCGCTCGATCACGGTGCCGTCCTCGCCGACGAATTTCATCGACAGCGTACCCTTGCCGGGGAATTTGATGTCGGTGGCGCGATACTGGTCGCCATAGGCGTGGCGGCCGATGATGATCGGTTTGGTCCAGCCGGGAACCAGCCGCGGCACGTTCTTGCAGATGATCGGCTCGCGGAAGATCACGCCGCCGAGGATGTTGCGGATGGTGCCGTTCGGCGATTTGTACATTTCCTTGAGGCCGAATTCCTTCACCCGGGCCTCGTCCGGGGTGATGGTGGCGCATTTGACGCCGACGCCGACCTTCTTGATGGCGTTGGCGGCGTCGACCGTGACCTGGTCATTGGTCTTGTCGCGGTATTCCATCCCGAGGTCGAAATACATCAGGTTCACGTCAAGGAACGGGTTGATCAGCTTGTCCTTGATGTACTGCCAGATGATCCGGGTCATCTCGTCGCCATCGAGTTCGACGACGGGGTTGGTCACCTTGATTTTTGCCATGACGGAGGGGGCCTTTTTGGAAAACCGCGCGTTGATGCGGGGTTGCGTGATTATGTTCGGGCTATAGCACTGCAAACCGGCTGGCGAAAGACAAGCCGTTATGCAGTTTCAGCCATCTTTTAGGTCAGAATGCTTAGGGGTCAGAACGCGGCCTGGGTGGCGGTCCCGGCCACCACGTACCAGGTCACGAACAGGCCGCAGATTAGGGCGCCCGGCAGGCTCGAGCCGGTCCGCCGCCAGGTGAAGGTCGCGACCACGGCGCAAATCGCCAATAGCGGCACGAACTGGATGGCGACGATGGTCGAGAGCGGCACGAAGCCGGGATCGGGCAGTGGATTGAACAGCTTTCCGGTTAGCCACAGCGTGCCGTATTGCAGCACCAGCAGCACGATGAAACCCAACGTCAGCGCCAATATATTGGTGACATAGAGCCCGGCACGGCCAGCCCCCATGGTCGAGAAATTCCGGTGCAGCACGTGCAGGGCGACCACGAAGAAGGCTGTAAACGGCACGAGGTAGATCAGGAAAATCAGGGCCTGCTTGGCGCTCATCAGCTTCAGCGCCACGATCCAGAACCGGAAGTCGATCTTGAAGGCGAGGTCGGCCAGCCACAGCGCCGCGTAGCCGATCGCGACGGTAGCGATCGCGATCACCACCGATTGGACCACAATCCCGGCCCGACGGGCGCGCTTGGGTGCAAACGCCATCAAGGCCAGCGTGATCAGCCCGTTGATGACGGCCCAGACCATGATCTGGTTGGCGATGCCCTGCGGCAGCCAGGCCGACGGCTTTACGAAGGTGCCGGCCAGAGCGAAGGCGGGGTAGTAAGTCAGCACCGGGATGAATGCCGACAGGATGAAGGCCGTGACCCAGCGGCGGCCAATCGCCGCCGAATGGGCGGGCATGGTGCCATCGGCGATCTCGGGCAATCTCAGGCGGGAATACATCGGGGCTTCCAGCAGGGCATCGAACGCCCCGATCAGGAGGGCGACAAAGCCGAGCAGGGCGATCAGCGTGCCGAGTTCCTTGCGGAACCAGATCTGGTCGTCGGCCGGCAGCGGCGTGCCGCCCTTCAGGGTTTTGGCGAACCAGTCGAAACTGTAGCCGATCGCCTCATGGGAAATGTGCTCGGCCGGGTGGGTGATGGCGGGGGTATAGAGCACCCGGGCGGTGCCCTGGGCGATGTCGCCATAGACCTTGCCGGGTTCGACTGGTCCCGAAGTCCCGAACATGGCCCACAATTTGGGACTCTGGATGATGTCGCGGGCCCGATCGACCCCCCACATCAGCGTCGAAAACTCCTCGTACTGGGCGAACACCAGCGCGGTGTTCCGCGGCCAGGACGGGGTGCCGTCGGCGGCGAACGGCTTGCCGGTCGATGACCCCTCCAGCACCATCGATTTGTAGTCGTTGGGCATCGCGGTCGCGGCGGCCAGCACGGTCCAGCCGCCCATCGAATGACCTTCCAGGCCGATATTCGTCTTGTCGACGAATTCGAGGCTGCGCAGATAGGCGAGGCCATCAGGACCGCCAAAACCGTTGGCGAAGGCGGGCGGGTCGCTGTAGCCGTGACCGGTCTGGTCGAGGGCGAGGACCACATAGCCGCGGCGGGCGAACTCGATGGCAAAGCCGTCCTGGGTCTCGCGCGAATTGATGTAGCCGTGGACCGCCAGAATCCCGGGCGCCGGAATCTGCGGTGTGGCATTGGCCGGGATATAGAGCAGGGCACTCATGGTGTTGCCCTTGGCGCCCTTGAACCTGACGTCCTGGATGCGGATGCCGCCGGAGGTCTGGGTCAGGTGAGCCAGCAGTCCGCCGGCGAGGATGAGGATGACTCCGGCAATCGCCAACGACCATCTGCCGCGCATGGACGCCTCCTCTTTTGGCCTCAGCCGTTGAACCGGCCGCCTGTTTGTTTGCAGCTTCGCTTTGAGTGTGATTGTTAGCCTATCCGAAAGCGGGAAGCGTACAAGCCGTGTGCGATCAAGCCCGATTGAGACTTTGACCGAACTTTCGGAAACGCTACTAACCCCATTGTCTGGCTTGAGAATTTTGGCCGCTATGGTGGCCGGTCAGCGCGACTTGGAATGAGATTTTGAATCAGGTGCTTCGCATCCTGATTCAATACCTTCAGAAGTTGAATCAGCTTCCGAACTTGAATTGGAAAGTGACGCGAGCAATGTCCGGATCTGGGACCGATAAAACCAAGTCTGGTTTGGACTTAGCCGGACCTGTTGTGATCCTTGTCGAACCACAGCTCGGCGAGAATATCGGTATGGCCGCGCGAGCGATGGGCAACTTCGCTCTTTCCCGTTTAAGAATCGTGAATCCGCGCGACGGCTGGCCGAATGTCGCTGCACAACGCGCCGCGGCCGGCGCCGACCTGATCCTGGAAAGCGCCGAACTGTTCGACACGGTCGAGCAGGCGGTCGCGGATCTGACGCTGCTGTTTGCGACCACCGCCCGCGCCCATGACCAGGCCAAGCCCGTGGTGGCGCCGGCCGATGCCGCGGTCGAAATCGTCGCCCATGTCGCCAACCAGAGTAGCGGCGGAGTCGGGATCATGTTCGGCCGCGAGCGCTACGGACTCCAGAACGAGGAGGTGGCGCTCGCCAACCGGATCATCACCTTCCCGGTCAACCCCGGTTTCGCCTCCCTCAATCTGGCGCAGGCGGTGCTCTTGATCGGCTATGAATGGTTCAAGCTGTCGACCGGCGGCGCCTTGCCGTTCGCGATGCCCGAACGGTCCGAGCCGGCCTCCCAGCACCAGATGCAGGCCTTCTTCGACAATCTGGTCCGGGAGCTCGACCGGGTCGAGTTCCTGCGTCCGGTCGAGAAACGGGAGACCATGCTGGTCAATTTGCGCAACATCTTTACCCGGATGGACCCGACCAAGCAGGACATGCACACCCTGCACGGGGTGGTGATGGCGATCGCCGAGGGCCGCAAGGGTCCGGCCAAGGGCGGCGTTCTCGACGGCGAACAGGCGACCCGGCTGCGGGCGTTGCTGGCCGAGCATAGTCAGGCGGCCGCCCCTTCCGAGAACGGAACCGTCCGCGGGCTGGCCCGATTGCTGCGCCGGAACCCGACCGACGCCGAGCGAATGCTGTGGCAGTCCCTGACCCGGGACCGGCGCTTCGCCGGCCAGTTCAAACGCCAGACCCCGGTCGGCCGCCACATCCCCGACTTCGTCTCCTTCGTGCACCGCCTTGCGATCGAGCTGGTCAACCCGTCCGAATCGGAGGCCATCGTCGCCGACCGCGCCGCGCGGCGGACCTGGCTCGAGGCGCGCGACTACCGGGTGATCGAGATGCGGGTGGCGGATGTCGAGCAGGATCTGGAGAAGGAGCTTGCACGGCTGGAAGCGGGTCTTCAGCAGTGAATTAATAGGGCGAGAAATCGCGCGCAGCGCCGTCATCACGGCGTTTTCGGATCTCGTCGGCGCCACGCGACACCATGTGACCCTCGTCACGGCGACGCGATTGGTATTGCGGCATTGTCCTCCCATCGACGGCGGAATGATCTGCCCGATCTGAAAAGGATGACGACAATGCAGAACATGGAACAGAAGAACTCGGAAATCCGCGAACTGACCGATGCCGAGCTCGAGGCGATCAGCGGCGGCAACATCTTTGGCGACATTGGGCGCTGGATCGTTCGCCGCTTGCAGGGGAATGGCGATCAGCGCCGTCCGACCAACCAGCCGTAACATTGACTTCCAGACTGACCCCCGCGGCGGCAGTGCCGATCGCGGGGGCAGGCTGCGTTTTATCGTAGTGGGCAAAGGAGCATCGCGCCGTGTCCACCATCCAAACGGTTGTCTTGAATGGTGGGCACGCTTTCGCCTTGCCCATCCTGCGAAGCGGACCGTCGGTTAAACCGCGACGAGTTGCGCAGCCGACCCGGCGGCGCGTTTCGGTTTCTTCATCTTCGATGGCCCGAACAGCGAACCGGCGGCAAGGCCTGCGGTGTCGGCGACGCCAGGATTCTGCGAAACCATGGCAGCGACGATGGCGCCGTCGATCAGCAGTGCGAGCTGATGGGCGAGGCTCTCCGGATCGGTCGCCCCCATTTCACCGGCAAGCTTTTCGATGTGCGACAGCACCACCTTCTTGTGGCGTAGTGCGATAGCGCGGAACTGTTTGGCGTCCTTGTCGTGTTCGGCAACCGCATTGATGAAGGGGCAGCCGTAGAAGCGCTCTTCGCCGAACCAGGTTTTCAGCGCCGGAAAAATCCGCGCCAGCTTTGATTGCGCGTCGCCGCCGCCTTCTTCCATTGCGCCGATGAACCATTCGCGCCACGCC
The DNA here is from genome assembly GCA_050726155.1 of Bradyrhizobium sp. Lineage (GTDB taxonomy): Bacteria > Pseudomonadota > Alphaproteobacteria > Rhizobiales > Xanthobacteraceae > Bradyrhizobium. Next base: position 241 of record JBOHIT010000417.1, on the reverse strand, counting down.
TTGCCTTCGCTCTCCAGCACGGCATGCACGAGGTTGGTCTTCGAGCCGAACAATTTGTACAGCGTGGTCTTTGCGGTGCCGGCTTCATGGATGATGGCGTCGATGCCGGTGGCGTTGATTCCATTCTTGCAGAACAGGTGCGTCGCCGCGTTGAGCAGGCGACCGCGCGCCGACTCTTCGTCGTTGGCAGCAAGCGCTGCGGCGACGGCCTGCTTCTTCGAAACTGATTTGCCCATGCGCG
>JBOHIT010000416.1:0-9058 GCA_050726155.1 Bradyrhizobium sp. | reverse complement strand
TGGTCGAGCTGAAACAGAACATGCCCGACGGCATGGACTACAGCATCGTCTACGATCCCACCCAGTTCGTTCGCGCCTCGATCGAGGCGGTGGTGCATACGCTGCTGGAAGCCGTGGCGCTGGTGGTGCTGGTCGTCATCCTGTTCCTGCAGACCTGGCGGGCGTCGATCATTCCGCTGATCGCGGTGCCGGTTTCCATCATCGGCACCTTTGCCGTCATGCACGTGTTCGGCTTCTCGATCAACGCGCTGACACTGTTCGGGCTGGTGCTGGCGATCGGCATCGTCGTCGATGACGCCATCGTCGTGGTCGAGAACGTCGAGCGCAACATCGAGCAGGGGTTGACGCCAAAGGAGGCTGCGTATCAGGCGATGCAGGAGGTCACCGGGCCGATCATCGCGATCGCGCTGGTGCTGATCGCGGTATTCGTGCCGCTGGCTTTCATTACGGGATTGACCGGCCAGTTCTACAAGCAATTCGCGCTGACGGTTGCAATCTCGACGGTGATTTCCGCGTTCAATTCGCTGACGCTGTCGCCGGCGCTGGCGGCGGTGCTGCTGAAATCCCACGATGCACCAAAGGACGCGCTGACCCGTGGCATGGACCGCGTGCTCGGCTGGTTCTTCCGGCGTTTTAACCGCTTCTTTCACCGCAGTTCCGAAGCCTACAGCCACGGCGTCAAGCGGGTGATCTCGCGGCGGGCGATCGTGATGGTCGGCTATGTCGCACTGATCGGCGTCACTTTTGGGCTGTTCAAGGCGGTGCCCGGCGGCTTTGTCCCCGGTCAGGACAAGCAATATCTGGTCGGCTTCGCGCAATTGCCCGACGGCGCGACGCTGGACCGCACCGAAGAGGTGATCCGCCGAATGGGCGATATCGCCTTGAAGCTGCCGGGCGTCGAAAGCGCCGTGGCGTTTCCCGGGCTGTCGATCAACGGTTTCACCAACAGTTCGAATTCGGGAATCGTGTTCGTGACCTTGAAGCCTTTCGAAGAGCGCAAGGCGGCCAATCTCAGCGCCGGCGCGATCGCAGGCCAGCTCAACGGCAAATTTTCCGCGATCCAGGAAGCCTTCATTGCGATGTTCCCGCCGCCGCCGGTGGCGGGGCTCGGCACCATCGGCGGCTTCAAGCTGCAGATCGAGGATCGCGCCGGGCTCGGCTATGAGGCGCTCAACGACGCCACCAAGGCGTTCATCGCCAAGGCCCAGGCTGCGCCGCAACTGGCCGGCCTGTTCTCCAGCTACCAGGTCAACGTGCCGCAGCTTTATGCCGATATCGACCGCACCCGGGCGCGGCAACTCAGCGTACCCGTGACCAGCGTATTTGAAACCATGCAGATCTACCTCGGCTCGCTCTACGTCAACGACTTCAACAAGTTCGGCCGTACCTATTCGGTGCGGGTGCAGGCGGACGCGAAATTCCGCGCCCGCGCCGACGATGTTGGGCTGCTGAAGGTGCGCTCCGACACCGGCGAGATGGTTCCGCTGTCGGCGCTGCTGAAGATCAAGGAAAGCGCCGGGCCGGAGCGCGCCATGCGCTACAACGGCTTCCTCACCGCCGACCTCAACGGCGGTGCGGCGCCTGGCTATTCGACCGGGCAGGCCCAGGCAGCGGTGGAGAAGATCGCGGCAGAGACCTTTCCAAAGGGCATCGCATTCGAGTGGACCGACCTGACGTATCAGGAAATCATTGCCGGAAATTCGTCACTGGTGGTGTTTCCGGTGGCGCTGCTGCTGGTATTCCTGGTGCTCGCTGCGCAATACGAGAGCCTGACCCTGCCGCTGTCGATCATCATGATCGTGCCGATGGGATTGCTGGCAGCAATGCTCGGCGTCTGGCTGACCAAAGGGGACAACAACGTGTTCACCCAGATCGGTCTGATCGTGCTGGTGGGACTGTCGGCGAAGAATGCCATCCTGATCGTGGAGTTCGCGCGCGAGCTGGAATTCGCCGGACGCACGCCGGTGCAGGCCGCGATCGAAGCCAGCCGCCTGCGGCTACGGCCAATCCTGATGACGTCGCTTGCTTTCATCATGGGCGTGGTGCCGCTGGTGATCTCCAGTGGCGCAGGCTCCGAGATGCGTCATGCCATGGGGGTCGCGGTGTTTTCAGGCATGATCGGCGTGACGGCGTTCGGCATCTTCTTCACCCCGATGTTCTACGTGCTGCTGCGCGCCTTGGCCGGTAACCGGCCGCTGACACAGCATGGCGAAGCATCGGTGCGAAATATCGCGCACCACCCGGCCGAGTGATTATCTTGATCGTCCCAGACCATAAAACTCGTCATGGCCGGGCTTGACCCGGCCATCCACGACTTTGGTGCTGCGACTACTGTAAGACGTGGATGCCCGGGCATAGGCGAGCGGACGCGACGCCGTCCTTTGGACGGCTAAGCCCGGGCATGACGATGGTTACGGCAGCGTGTAGGCCGTCTTGACCGTCGTATAGAACTCCGCGGCGTAGCGGCCCTGTTCGCGGGCGCCGAAGCTGGATCCCTTTCGGCCGCCGAACGGCACGTGGTAATCGACGCCGGCGATCGGAAGGTTCACCATCACCATGCCGGCCTCGGAGTTGCGCTTGTAGTCGCTGGCGTATTTCAGGCTTGTGGTGCAGATGCCGGACGACAGGCCGAAGTCGGTGTCGTTCGCGACCGCCAGCGCTTCGGCATAATCCTTGACCTTGATCACCGCCGCCACCGGCCCAAAGATTTCCTCTCGCGCGATCCGCATCTTGTTGGTCACGTCGGTGAACAGCGCCGGCTGCAGGTAGAAGCCGGGCGCGTCCCGATTCAGACGTTCGCCGCCGAAGGCGAGTTTGGCGCCTTCGTCCTTGCCGATGCTGATATATTTGAGGTCCTGATCGAGCTGGCTCTGGTCGACGACGGGGCCGATATCGGTGCCGGCTTTCACCGCGTCGTCGATCTTCAGTCCTCGCATCCGCTCGGTCAGCGCTTCGACGAACTTGTCGTGGATTCCCGCGGTGACGATCAGCCGCGAGGCGGCGGTGCAGCGCTGGCCGGTGGAAAAGAATGCGCTGTTGGCGGCGCATTCCACCGCGATCTTGAGGTCCGCATCATCGAGAACGACCAGCGGATTCTTGCCGCCCATCTCCAACTGAAACTTCTTCATCGGCCGCGAGGCAATGCAGGCTGCCGCAACCTTCTGGCCGGTCGCCACCGAACCCGTAAAGCTGATGGCGGCCACGTCGGGATGCTCCAGCAGCACCACGCCGACTTCGGAACCACGCCCAATCACGAGGTTCAGCACTCCCTTGGGCAGACCGGCGCGGTGCAGGATGTCGACCAGCGCCCAGGTTGAGCCCGGGACGAGATCGGCGGGCTTGATCACCACGGTGTTGCCATAGGCGAGCGCCGGCGCGATCTTCCAGGCCGGGATCGCGATCGGGAAATTCCACGGCGTGATCAGGCCGACGACGCCCAGTGCCTCGCGGGTGATCTCGATGTCGATGCCGGGGCGCACCGAGGCGAGTTTCTCGCCGGCCATCCGCAGGCATTCGCCGGCAAAGAACGCAAAAATCTGCCCGGCGCGCGCGACCTCGCCGACGCCCTCCGGCAGTGTCTTGCCTTCCTCGCGCGACAACAGCCGGCCCAGTTCGTCCTTGCGCGCCAGGATTTCGTCCGAAGCCTTTTTTAGGATGTCGTAGCGCACCTGCGGCGTCGATCGCGACCATGCCGGGAACGCCGCCTTGGCGGCCGCAATCGCGGCCTCGGCCTGCGCGCGCGTACCGCGCACGGCTTCGCCGACAATGTGCTTGGTATCGGATGGGTTGACGTTCGGCGCGCGGGCGCCATCGGACAACCATTCGCCGTCGATCAGATTGTTGAACATCAGCATGGATACACCTCGCTGTTGGAGAAAAATTGTTGTTATCGGCCGTTCGCCTTGCGCCAGGCCGCAAAATCCTTTGGCGTCTGTTCGTCGGTCGGCGGATAGAGGCCGAGGATCGAACGGCCCTTGCGCACTTCCTCGGTGACGAAATCCTCGAACGCGGTCATCTCGACGGCCTCATCGGCGATCTCGTCGGCGAGATGCGCCGGGATCACGATCACGCCGTCGCTGTCGCCGAGGATGACGTCACCGGGAAACACCGGCGCGTCGCCGCAGCCGATCGGCACGTTGATCTCGATCGCCTGATGCAGCGTCAGATTAGTCGGCGCGCTCGGCCGCTGATGATAAGCGGGAAAGCCGAGGGCAGCGATCTCGGCGGAATCGCGAAAGCCGCCATCGGTGATGACCCCGGCCGCGCCGCGCTTCATCAGCCGCGTCACGAGAATTGCGCCGGCGGAAGCAGCTCGCGCATCCTTGCGGCTGTCCATCACCAAAACCGCGCCGGGCGGGCAATCCTCGATCGCCTTGCGCTGCGGATGCGCGCGGTCGCGAAACACCTCGATCTTGTTGAGGTCCTCACGCGCCGGCATGTAGCGCAGCGTGAAGGCCTCGCCGACCAGCACCGGCTGATCGGGACCGAGCGGATGCACATCCTGGATCATCTGGATCCGGAAACCGCGCTTGAACAGCGCGGTGGCGACGGTGGCGGTCGAGACCGTCTTCAGCTTGTTGCGGGTGGCGTCGCTTAGTTTTGTCATGATTATCATCCCAGTTATTCCATCATTCCGGGATGGTGCGTTAGCACCAGGCCCGGAACGATGGGTTAGTTTTTACACCGCGCCGTGCGCTTCCACGTAAAGCGCGTACACGGAGTGGCAGCTCGTCATATAGAGGCGGTTGTTTTTCGGGCCGCCGAAACAGAGATTGGCGCAACGCTCCGGCAGGCGGATGAACGCCAGCGGCTTGCCTTCCGGGTTGAACACCATCACGCCGTCGAGATCCTCCGACTTGCCCTTGAGCTGGAACACTTTTCGGCCGCCGACATCGGTGGGTTCGCCCTGCAACGCGCCGTTGCTGCCCCAGCCGCACCACAGATTGCCGTCGCGATCGACCCGGAAACCGTCGAGCGCGCCCTGATCGGCGGCGTCGATCAGCTTGGTCCGGCCGCCGAGCGCGCCGTCGGCCTTGACGTCATAGGCCCAGATGCTGCGGTTGGGCGTACCCTTCCATTCGACGACATAGAGCTTCTTTTCGTCCGGTGAGAACGCCAGCCCGTTGGGATTGACGATATCGGTGATGACGGCAGTGATCTTGCCGTCCTTGGCGATGCGATAGACGTTGGTGGTGGCCTGCTCGGGCTTCTCCTTCTTGCCCTCCCACTCGCCGTTGATGCCGAACAAGGGATCGGTGAACCAGATGCTGTCGTCGGACTTCACCACGATGTCGTTCGGGGCGTTGAGCCGCTTGCCCTCGAACTTGTCGGCCAGCACCGTGATCTTGCCGTCCTTCTCGGTGCGGGTGATGCGGCGGGTGACCGAATGCTCGCAAGTGACGAGACGGCCCTGGCGGTCACGCGCGTTGCCATTGGCATAGTTGGCGTTGGCGCGGAAGACGCTGGTCTGGCTGGTCTTCTCGTCAAACTTCATAATTCGGTTGTTGGGGATGTCGCTCCACAAGAGATAGCCGCCCTCAGGGAAATAGGCCGGCCCTTCGGCCCAGCGGAAGCCGGTCGCGATCTGTTCAATCGTGCTGGAATAGATCCGGTATTTCGTAAAGCTGGGATCGAGTATCTGCACGGACGGATCGGGATAGCGCTGGTTCATCGTGAACGGGAATGACTGCGCGCCGGCGGCACGGGAGAGAAGCGTCGTGGCCGCGGCGGCACCGGCTGCAGCAAGCATATTGCGTCGTGTGATGCTCATGGGTGGTCCTCCCTAGGGTGTTTTTTGTCTGGTATCGATCTTCGCCTATCCCGTCATTGCGAGGAGCGGCTTGTCCGCCGTAGCTCAACGAGCGAAGGCGGAAGCGACGAAGCAATCCATTCTTTCTTTGCGTCGAGAGATGGATTGCTTCGCTGCGCTCGCAATGACGAATTGCACTAATAAATCGACGGCTCATCGACCGGCTTGCCAAAGCCGGTTTCCAGGAAATCGAAATCGCACCCTTCATTGGCCTGCTTGATGTGCCTGGTGAACATCCAGCCATAGCCGCGCTCGAAGCGGCGCTCCGGCGCCTTCCATTCGGCGCGGCGCTTTGCCAGTTCCGCCTCTGAAACATCGAGGTTGATGGTGCGGGCGTTGACGTCGAGCGTGATGCGGTCGCCGTTACGCACCAGCGCCAGCGGCCCGCCGATATAGGATTCCGGTGACACATGCAGGATGCAGGCGCCGTAGCTGGTCCCGCTCATGCGCGCATCCGACAACCGCACCATGTCGCGTACGCCCTGCTTCACCAGCTTGGTGGGGATCGGCAGCATGCCCCATTCCGGCATGCCAGGGCCGCCCTGCGGCCCGGCATTGCGCAGGATCAGCACGTGATCGGCCGTGACATCGAGATTGGGATCGTCGACCGCCTTCTTCATCGAAGGATAGTCGTCGAACACCAGCGCCGGCCCGGTATGCTTGAGGAATCGCGGCTCGCAGGCGGAAGGCTTGATCACGCAGCCGTCGGGCGCAAGGTTGCCCTTGAGTACCGCGAGCGCGCCCTCGGCATAGATCGGATCCTTGACGGTGCGGATGACGTCGTCGTTGTAAACTTCGGCGCGGGCGATGTTGTCGCCTAGCGTCTGGCCGGTTACGGTCATGACATCGAGGTGCAGATGCTCCTTGATGCGGCTCATCAGGCCCGGCAATCCGCCGGCATAGAAGAAATCCTCCATCAGGTATTTGTCGCCGCTCGGGCGCACATTGGCGATCACGGGCACCTTGCGGCTGGCGATTTCAAAATCGTCGAGCCCGATGTCCTGGCCGGCGCGGCGGGCCTGCGCGATCAGATGGATGATCGCGTTGGTCGAGCAGCCCATCGCCATCGCCACCGTGATCGCGTTCTCGAAGGCTTTCCGGGTCTGGATCTTGTTCGGCGTCAAATCCTCCCACACCATCTCGACGACACGGCGGCCGCACTCCGAAGCCATGCGGATGTGGCCGGCATCGGCGGCCGGAATCGAGGAAGCGCCCGGCAAGGTCATGCCGATCGATTCGGCGATCGCGGTCATGGTCGACGCCGTGCCCATGGTCATACAGGTGCCGTAGCTGCGGGCAATGCCGGCCTCGACATCGACCCAATCCTTGTCGGAGATTTTCCCCGCGCGCCGCTCGTCCCAGAATTTCCAGGCGTCCGAGCCGGAGCCCAGCGTCTTTCCCTTCCAGTTGCCGCGCAGCATCGGCCCGGCCGGCAGATAGATCGTCGGCAGGCCCATGCTGGTGGCGCCGAGCAAGAGCCCTGGCGTGGTCTTGTCGCAGCCGCCCATCAGCACCACGCCATCGACGGGATGGCCGCGCAACAGTTCCTCGGCGTCCATCGCCAGCATGTTGCGATAGAGCATCGTGGTCGGCTTCAGGAACGATTCCGACAGCGACAGCGCCGGCAGCTCCATCGGAAAGCCACCCGCCATCAGGATGCCACGCTTGACGTCGTCGACCCGGGATTTGAAATGCATGTGGCAGGGCTGCGCGTCCGACCAGGTGTTGAGGATCGCAATGACCGGGCGGTCCTTCCATTCCTCCGGCGCGTAGCCCATCTGCATCGCGCGCGAGCGATGACCGAAGGCGCGGAGATCGTCGGGGGCGAACCAGCGCGCGCTGCGGAGCTGGTCGGGGGTCTTGTTCTTGCTCGTCATGACTGGGTGCCCCATTTCTGGACGGTGTTGCGCTCGATGATGCGGAAGATCAGGTTCTCCACGATCAAGCCAATGATGATCACCGTCAACAGGCCGGCGAAGACCGCCGGTATATCAAGCAGGTTGCGATTTTCGAAGATGAACCAGCCAAGCCCGCCCTGCCCCGACGAAACGCCGAACACGAGTTCGGCGGCGATCAACGTGCGCCATGCGAACGCCCAGCCGATCTTCAAACCGGTCAGAATCGAACCGAACGCCGCCGGGATCAGGATGCGCGCCACATAGGGCAGTCCGCGCAGGCCGTAATTGCGACCGACCATGCGTAGCGTGTTCGACACGCTCTTGAAGCCGGAATGGGTGTTGAGCGCGACCGGCCACAGCACCGAATGGATCAGCACGAACACCAGGCTGCCATTGCCGAGGCCGAACCAGATCAGCGCCAGCGGCAGCAGCGCAATCGCCGGCAGCGGGTTGAACATCGCGGTGATGGTTTCGAGGAAGTCCGTGCCGATGCGGGTGGAGATCGCGAGGATCGTGAAGATGGCGGCGAGGATGATGCCGGCGCTGTAGCCCATGAACAGCACTTTCAGCGATGCCCAGGCGCGCAGCGGAATGGTGCCGTCGCGCACCTTCTCGAACATGGTGACGGCGGTGTCGTGGAAGGTCGGGAACAGCAGCGGATTGTCGAGGAAGGTGCCATAGGCCTCCCACGCCGCCGCCAGAAACAGGATGATCACGGCCTTGCGAACGAAACCATCGTTCCACAACAGCTCCAGCACCGTCAGCTTGCGCTCGACCTCGGCCGGGACGGCGCCGCTTGCCGCGGCCTCGCGTAGCAGAATTCTTGCCTCACCCATCGCGCGATCCCCTAGTGAGCCGTTTCGGCGTCTGCAAACAGCAGATCGTGAATCTGCTTTTCGAGCTTGGCCGCGCTGCCGTCTTCGGCCGAGACCTGATCGACGTCGATGATCTCGGCCTTGACCCGTCCGGGATGCGGCGACAGCAACAGGATGCGGTTGCCGATCTTGATGGCTTCCGCAATCGAATGGGTGACGAACAGCACCGTGAATTTGGTCTCCGCCCACAGCTGCAGCAGCTCATCCTGGCAGGTGCGCCGGGTCAGCGCATCCAATGCGGCGAACGGCTCGTCCATCAGGAGGATATCCGGTTCCATCGCCATGCCGCGCGCGATCGCGACGCGCTGTTTCATACCGCCCGAGAGCGTATGCGGATAGGAATCGACGACGCGCGTGAGACTGACCTTCTCGATATAGGCGCGGGCCCGAACTTCGGCCTCCTTGCGTGGCAACCGCCGCGTCATCAGCAGCGGAAACATGACGTTTTCCAGCACCGTCTTCCACGGCAGCAACTG
>JBOHIT010000415.1:0-4323 GCA_050726155.1 Bradyrhizobium sp. | reverse complement strand
TCGAATCGCTGGTCACCACCATCGACCTGCGCACCACCGACCTCGATCAGCGGCTGTCGCGCTTCACCGGTCTGTTGGATGAATCGCTGGCCGCCGCTGAGGAACGCGCCCGCGATATCGCCCGTGTAGTGGCGGAAACCGCCGGCGCCGGCTCGGCCGCGATCAGCCGGCAGTTCGAAGCGGTTCGTGCCGCGGCCGAAAACGAGCGGCACCAGACGCTGGACGCCATGAACGAGCTGTACCAGAACAGCAGCGCCGAAACCGATGCGATGTTCAAGCAGTCGACCGAGAAGTTCGGCGCCATGGTGGTGGCGATGAAGCAGATGGCCTCCGAGATGCACCACGAACTCGAAGCCACCCGCAACGAACTGCGCCGCGGCGTGCTGGAAATGCCGCAGGAGGCCGCCGACAACACCGCGCAGATGCGCAAGGTGATCGTCGACCAGATCGAGGCGCTCGCCGAACTCAACCGGATCGTCGCCCATCACGGCCGCGGCCTCGACGTCATGACGACGAGCCGCGCCAGTGTGCAGCGCCAGGAAGAACCCGTGATGGCAACCGCCGGCGGCCGAGGTGACGTGCGCATGCGCGACACCGGCAGCGCGTCGAACCTGCCGCCGCCGGACCTCGGCATGCCGGCGCCGCGCCGCACCGAAGCGCCGCCGGTCAGCCCGGCGAGCAGCCAGGATGGCGGTCGCGACGGCTGGCTCTCCGATCTCCTCAGCCGCACCGACGCCGGCGGCCCGACCGGTCGCGAGGCGCCCGCCCGTCCGCGCGCGCCGCAAAGCCCGGCCAATCCGCTGGAATCGCTGTCGCTCGACATCGGCCGGCTGATGGACCGCAACCTCGCGGCCGAGATGTGGGATCGTTATCAGCGCGGCGAGAGCAAGGCCTTCACCAAACGGCTGTACACGCCGGCCGGCCAAAAGGCGTTTGATGAGGTGGCCCGCAAATACCGCGCCGACCGCAACTTCAAGCAGACGGTCGATCGCTACATCGCCGAGTTCGAACGCCTGCTCGACGAAGTTGCCCGCGAGGATCGCGGCCCGCAGGCCCTGCGCGGTCATCTGACCTCGGAGACCGGACTGGTCTACACGCTGCTCGCACATGCGGCGGGGCGACTGGGATAAGGCTCAGACACCCATTGCGGAATAGAAAACGGAGGCTTCGCGGCCTCCGTTTTTGTTTTGGGCGGGGAAAGCGGTCGATCTGGGAGACGAAACAGTACGGCTTAGTGGCCACTCTCTCGTCGTCATTGCGAGGAGCAAAGCGACGAAGCAATCCATCCATCCGTCATGCCGCGATACGGATTGCTTCGCGGAGCCTGTCATCGGGCGCGCATTCGCGCGACCCGTTGGCCCGCAATGACGAACTCGTAGCGGGTAGCGGTGGGTAATTACTGGCGCTTCTGTCCGCTCGGCGCAGCGGCCGCGGCGGGTGGTCTGGCCGGCCTCGGGGCCGCCGGTGGCGGCGTGGCTTCGGCTGCCGGTGCGGCGTTGTTGCTGCCGCCGAAGATCACCCGGCTCGGATTGCGGTCGAAATTGTTCACGGCGCGGCTGATGTCGGCCAGCGTCCGGCGGCCATCGGCCATCAGCGCACCCGAGCGCTTGTCGAGGTCGTCGGCCAGTTCACGGATCGATTTGACCATCAGGTTCAACTCGCCACCTTTTTCGCCGCCCGCGATGGTGTTGAGGCCGAGCATGAGATTGTCGGCCTTGAGCATGACGCCGTCGACCTTGAGCATGACGTTGTCGATCTTCTCGGAGTTCCGCGCGAGTGCGCCCGTAAAGGTCTCGAGGTTTTTCAGCGAGTTCTTCACCGACTCCTGGTTGTCGGCGACGATCCGGTTGACGTTTTGCAGCGTGGCGCGGATCGACTCGGTGACGTCCTGTAGTGCGGCGGGATCGGCGGTCAGCACGGGAACGCCGTCCTCGTCGAGCGGCACGGGAGGGGCTGCCTCATCGCCGCCCTTGAGCGAGATCGCCGCCACGCCGGTCAGGCCCTGGAACTCGAGGCCGACCAGGGTGTCCTTGCGGACCGGGGCGTTGTTCTCGATCATCGCCAGTGCGACCACGCGACGCGGGTTATCCAGCTTCACGCGAACCACCTCGCCTACCCGGATACCGTTAAAATTGACGCTGCCGCCGTTGCGCAGGCCAGTCGCAGGACCTTCGAAAATCACCCGCAGCGGGCTGCGCGCCTTGGTCGTGTGCAGGCTCTGGAACCAGAGCACGAAACCGAACGCCGCCGCGATCACCGCCAGGGTGAAAGCGCCAATCAGGACGTAGTTCGCCCGCGTTTCCATCAATTACTCCTACACCACAACGGCGCGGGCGCGCTTGCCATTGAAATACTGATTAAGCCAGGGATGGGTCGACGCCTTCATCTCGGCAATCGATCCTGCGGCAATGATCTTACCGTTCCCTAAAACGGCGATACGGTCGCAAGCCGTATAAAGGCTGTCGAGGTCGTGGGTTACCATGAAAACGGTCAGCCCCAAAGTACGCTGCAGGGTGCGGACGAGCTCGTCGAAGTCGCCGGCGCCGATCGGGTCGAGGCCCGAGGTCGGCTCGTCGAGGAACACCAGTTCGGGATCGAGCGCGAGCGCGCGCGCCAGCGCCACGCGCTTGACCATGCCGCCGGAAAGTTCCGACGGAAATCTGTCCGCGACCTCGGGCTTGAGCCCAACCATGCCGAGCTTGGCGATCATGACCTCGTCGAGCAGGCGTTGCGAGAGGTTGAGATATTCGCGTACCGGGAACTGGATGTTCTGCCGCACCGTGAGTGAGGAGAACAGCGCGCCCTGCTGGAACAGCACGCCCCAGCGCCGTTCGACGGCGCGCCGCTCGGCCGTGCTGGCCTTGTCGAGATCGACGCCGAACACCTCGATGCTGCCGGCAACCTTGGGCACGAGGCCGATGATCGTGCGCGTCAGCACCGATTTGCCGGCGCCCGACGGGCCGACGAAACCGAGGATCTCGCCGCGCTTGACGTCGAGATTGAGCCCGTCGAGAATCCGTGTCTTGCCGAACTGCACGGTGATGTCGCGAACCCGGATGATGGCGTCGGAGATTTCGCCGACCATGGTCACATTCCGATCGAGGCGAAGAAGATGGCGAACACGCCATCCATGACGATGACGAAAAAGATTCCCTTCACCACCGACGACGTGGTGTGTTGGCCGAGCGATTCAGCGCTGCCCTGCACCGCAAGCCCCTCGACGCAGGCCACGATGCCGATCACCGCGGCCATCACAGGCGCCTTGATGATGCCGACGATGAAATGATCGATCGAAATGGCATCGCGCAACCGCAGCAGGAAGGCTTCGGGATCGACACCGCCATAGAGATACGCCACCAGACCACCGCCATAGAGCGCGGCCATCGCGCCAAGAAACGCCAGGATCGGCAGCGCCAATACCAGCGCCAGCATGCGCGGCAGGATCAGGACCTCGATCGGATCGAAGCCCATCGTGCGCAGCGCATCGATCTCCTCGCGCATCTTCATCGAGCCGAGTTCGGCGGTGTAGGCCGAGCCCGAACGTCCCGCCACCATGATCGCCACCAGCAGCACGCCGATTTCGCGCAGCACCAGCACGCCGAGCATGTCGACGACGAAGATATCGGCGCCGAATTTGCGGAAATGGAAGATGCCCTGTTGCGAGATGATGCAGCCGATCAGGAACGTGATCAGCACCACGATCGGCACCGCGCGCCAGCACACCTGCTCCAGGTGATGGATGGTCGAGGTCAGGCGGAAACCGCGGGGACGAATCAGGACGTTGCCGGCCGCGGCCAGCACCGCGCCGAGCATCTCGATCAATCCGACCAGGGTGCCGCCGACGCCGGCCACGCTGCGGCCGATCTGTTCCAGCATGCCCGTGATCGTCACGGAACGGGTCTCGACGACAGGTTCGGCTTTGACCCGGCGCACTTCATCGACGAGGCTTGAATAATTCGCCGACAGGCCGGCGATCTTGGCCTCGATGCCGCCGTCGGTCAGGCTGCGGCGCAACCGTTCGATCAGCCAGGCGCCGAACGTATCGAGTTTCGAGACCTGCGAGACGTCGATGAAGATGTTCGGGCGGCTGCCGCGAAGCTTCTCGGCGTCGGCCACCATCTTCTCGAGCACTGGGGCAAAGCGGGCCGTCCACGAGCCGGCAGCGCACAGCGCCAGCCCGTTGCCCTGGGCAATCCGTTCCAGTGTCGGATCGCCGCTCACGTTGGCCGCCGCCCGGTTGGCTCGTTATTCATGCAGAAGGTCTGATTTGGCACGCCGCATTGCCTTGTAGAATCTGTCATTAGACCATGATCCGCTGGATCA
>JBOHIT010000414.1:0-4599 GCA_050726155.1 Bradyrhizobium sp. | reverse complement strand
GTGTAATCGGCCTCGCCGGTCTGTTTGCTTGTGCGACCGGATATGCCATGAGCCGGGCCGTCGGCGCGCCGATCGCCCAACTGCATACGAATGCGCAGCTGGCCCGCAATGGAAATATCGAACTCATGAAAGATGTGAACACCAGCTCCAGAGAAATCGGCGAAGTAAACAAAATCCTCAAGGAGTTTGCGAAGCTGCGGCGCAGCAAGGGACGCGGCGACGGGATTATCAGTGAAAGACCCAACACCAGCGGATGATTGCCGTTGTATTTGGCGGGATCGTTTCTGCCCGGGTCGCTGATCGCCGATGGTCTTGAGACGTCGCGAACCGCTTGGTGAAGCGAAAATCTCCAGCTGGAATGTTCGCTCCTGGCATGTTTGAGGCATGCCAACCGAGCGGGACCACGTCCGTTGTCTGGGGAAGACACCGGTTGATGGCAAAACCGACGCGAATGACCCAACCGAGACATCGTCGGCGCCCGGCGGCGACGTCCCATGCCCTAGTCAAGTCAGCCGTCTAGCCGATAGGATGCCGCCCGTTGAGCTTGTGGGAGCGAACGTGCGCCGGCGCCAATTTCTAGCTATTTTGGGTGTTGCGGCGTTGCCGGTCCCTGCGCGCGCGCAGCAGCCGGCATTGCCGGTAATTGGTGTCCTCAACAGCGGCAAGGAGCAATTGCGGCCTGATCAGTCCGACGGCCTTCATCGCGGACTGAAGGAGGCGGGGTTTGTGGCGGGCGAGAACGTGACCGTCGTCTATCGCGGCGCGAATGATCAATACGAACGGTTGCCAGGCCTTGCAGAAGAATTTGTTCGGCGGCCCGTCACGGTCATTGCAGCCGTCGGCGGACCGGTGGTGGCACTTGCGGCCAAGGCGGCAACCTCGACGATCCCGATCGTATTCGCCGCTGTCGCTGATCCGGTCAAGAGCGGCTTGGTTGCAAGCCTCAACCGACCCGGAGGCAATATCACCGGTCACGCCGGTCTCACTGTTGAACTCGACGCCAAGCGCCTTGAATTACTGATCGAGTTTTCTCCGGCCGAGCGCATCGTCGGCGCGCTGGTCAACTCCAATCGTCCCGGTGTCGAGGCCCAAGAGCAGGAAATGCTCGCCGCGGCAAAAACCGCCGGGCGTGAATTGATCGTGCTGCGTACCGGCGACGCGAGAGAAATTGAACTGGCCTTCGCCACGCTTGCCGAAAGGAAAATTGTGACGCTCCTGATTGGAGCCGATGCCCTCTTCAACAATCACCGGTCACAAATCGTAGCTTTAGCGGCGCGCCACGCCATGGTAGCCGCTTATGCGATCCGGGAGTTCGTGACTGAAGGCGGGCTCATGAGCTATGGGCCAAATCTAACCGACGCGTATCGGCTATCCGGACTCTATATCGGCCGCATTCTGAAAGGCGAGAAGCCCGCCGATCTGCCCGTCATGCAACCGACCAAATTCGAGCTTGTGATCAACGTGAAGACCGCCAGGACACTTGGCTTGAGGGTTCCGCCAACGCTAATCGCCCGAGCCGACGAAGTGATCGAATAAGGATGCCATTCGCTGCGGCGTTTAGGTCCGGGATTGGCACTGAACGGCCACCGGGCCGGTCTAACGAATGTTCGTTGACGGGGGGAGACCGGAAGCGGCGGCCGGTGTCCAAAACACGCGAGTAACCCGAAGCGGACAGCGGCTCTCGCTTGATCAACACTTTTGCGCGATGCTGAATGAATTATGGCGGGAGGGGCGGGCAATGCCATTCGTGACCAATCGGGGTGTGCGCATCCATTACGAGACCATCGGAAATGGTCCCGCGCTTGTGATGCATCACGGTACGTTCGGCAGCGGTGCAGACTTCATCGAGCTTGGCTATGTGGACGCCTTTAAAGCCGATCATCAAGTCATCCTTCCCGACTCAAGAGGACATGGCCAAAGCGATAAGCCGCACGATTCCAGTTCCTACGATCTCGCGTTGCGCGCCTCCGATGTAATTGCCGTACTGGATGAACTCGATATCCGGAAGGCCGATTATTTCGGATACTCGCTCGGCGGCTGGATCGGATTTGATCTTGCAATCCGCGCGCCGGAGCGTTTCGGGTCTTTTATCTTTGGTGGGTCCCATCCCTACGCCGAAAACATGCAGCCATTCCGCGACTTGATGCCGCGCGACCGCGAAGCGTTTGCGGCAATGGTAGATCAGGCCTTTGGCAGTCGCCTTTCGCCGGCGATGCGGACGCGCTTGCTCGCCAACGATCTCGATGCCCTGTGCGCATTGACTGAGAATCGCGAGTCCAACGCGGAGGGGCTGCCGTCGATGACCATGCCCTGCCTGCTCTTCGTGGGAGAACTTGATCCGCGTCTCCCCCAGGCGCGGCAGTGCGCGTCGGTCCTGCCAAATGCGACCATCTTCACCTTGCCGGGGTGCGATCATCCTGCAGCGGCGATCCGGAGCGAACTTGTGATACCCAATCTGAATGCTTTCCTCTCGAAGGCTCACAGATCGGCGTTGTAGACGCGAAGTCGCATCTTCGCGTGTCGCGGGTTATCGCAAACCAGCGACGCCGCACTCAGAACCGCGGCGCGGTCAACCCAAGGCACGCCTCATCGAGACTGAATTGCCGCCATGGCTTCCCAGCCGTGATAGCCGCAGGGTGTGTCATCGTCGTTGAGGTGCAGAACGGCACCGAGCTGGAATATCAGGTGAACATTATCTTCGATCGCGGTTGTTGCCCCATGAATGGCGCCGGCCGGCTCGTAGGAATAATCACCCGGGCTCATGATGGCATCGGTATCGTTGTGCCTCAGCTTGCCCGATAGGCAGAACACATGAGCCGGAGCCAGATGCTTGTGGCGTCTTGCAACAAACCCTGCTTTCCAGCGGTGCATCGAGACCCAGGCGCCGCTTTCTCGTCCAATCCATAGAATCTTGATGGCAGTCATTGGCGACTGCTCGATCCACGGCGCATCTGCGCGAATGAGAGTGGGAAGGTCACCAAGGTTAGGCGCCAAATCCATAGTGATCACTCCTGTTTGAGTGCGAGGACGCGAAAGCAAAGTTCTCCAATTGGCCCGGTGAGCCAACCTAGCCCTGGTTGTGCAGACGAGACGGCGATCTGCCGTTCAATTTGAACGGTCCTGTGGTATAAGAGAAATTGATTTTCTGTATGGGACCAATAACCATGGTGGATTTGAAGGGGACTGACCTGAATCTGCTCGCCTCGCTCGAGGTCCTTATCGAAGAAGCAAACGTTACAAGAGCTGCGGCGCGCCTGAACATCAGCCAACCAGCCCTATCTGCCCAGCTCGCGCGACTCCGCCACCTGTTTCTTGACCCCTTGCTGGTCCCGTCCCGATCTGGTCGAGGGATGATTCGGACCGCACGGGCGCTGGAGCTGAGAGGGCCTCTTCAGGCGGCCCTTAAAGAACTCGAACAAGTTGTCAAACGTCCTGTCGCGTTCGATCCCAGGACGGCCAACCGAACCTTCGTCATGGCCGCTGGCGATAGCAGCACGGTGATCTTGGGGGTAAGCTTCATCGATCGTATCCGGAAGGTCGCCGGCCCGGATCTACGAATGGCGTTCCGAACGCCAAGCCCCGAACTGATCGCAGGTCAGCTCGAACGCGGAGAAGTGGACCTTTTGATGGGCTCGGAACGCACTGTCCCGAGAGACCTGCCAAGCAGCGTGCTGTTCGATGATCACTATCTAATGGCGCAGCGCAAGGGACATCCACGAGGAAGAAAGCCTCTTAGCCTCACGTCGTATTGCGCCCTCTCACACATTCTCGTGTCGACCAGCGGCGGCAGTTTCCATAGCGACATCGACGAGCAGCTTGGGAAAATCGGTCGACGGCGGCGGGTTGTCCTCTCGGTTCACCAATTCAGCGTGACCCCCGAATTCCTGCGATCCACGGACTACGTTGCTACGCTGCCAGCGCGTTTTATCGGTCGCTTCGCTGCCGAGTTCGATCTGTTCAAGCTGCCCTTCAAGGTTCGCGGCTACAGCATTTCAGCCGCTTGGCACCCGCGAAATCAACATGATCCAGGCCACGCCTGGCTCCGCGGTGAACTCGCCAAGGTTGCTCACTCGGGCAACCGGGCGATCGCTGAGCCGATTCCGGTTTGCTGACTGCTAGCTTCGGACCGCGTCCTCAATCCTTGAGCACTGCCATGCGCGGATGTTCGCTCCTGGGCCCTTCCGGACATCGCCGCTCGCGGGCCAGGAGCGGAAGCTCCTCTGACGCTTCTCGAAGCTGAGGTCAAGTTCCGAGTATCCGAATTTAATTTCTGTTTTACAGAATTTCTGGTTGACTTGAAGCCCAAACTGCGATAGATCGATTTGGTCCCGTCCCGATACGAGGGGCGTTTCGCGATCGTCATAAGCGCGGGATGGGATGTGGTGGACGCCGATGTTGCGACAGACGAGCGTGACAGAAGCGTACGGCGAAGGCGTGTGGTCCTGACGTCGCGGCGCTGGCGTCCATGCACCTGGAGGCAACAGCTTCTTAAGGGCGCAACGGAGGCAAAAGAGCCGTTCTCCGGGGAGAGCCCGCTATAAGCCGTAAAGCCATTGCGCAGGGAATGTCGGATGTTCTCCGCTGCCCTGTATGCTCGTG
>JBOHIT010000413.1:0-6833 GCA_050726155.1 Bradyrhizobium sp. | reverse complement strand
CCGCGCTTGTGGGACGGAACGGCAGTGGCAAATCGACGCTGCTCAGGATTGTGTTGAGCGAACTGGCTTCCGACACCGGCCGGATCGAATACCCGCTGCTGGAGCAAATGGGTCGGCTGCGGCGCATCAAGGAGCACATCGGATATGTGGCCCAGCGCTCAGCCCGCTGGCGGGGCCGGGTGCGGGAAAATCTGGAGTTCTACGCAGCCGCCTATGGCATACGAGGCAACGCGAATATCGAGCGGGTGACGTGGCTGCTCAACCGTTTCGGCCTGGTCGAATACGAAGAACATACCTGGGCGCAACTCTCGGGTGGTTATCAATTGCGGTTCGATCTGGCCCGGGCGATGTTGCACCGGCCTAGTCTGCTGATCCTGGATGAGCCGTTGGCAAATCTGGACGTGGTGTCGCAGCAGGAATTTCTCGACGACCTCAATATCATTGCCAATTCGCGCGGTTCAGAGGCGGCAATTCTGGTCACCTCGCAGCATCTGTTTGAGATGGAAGCGATCGCCGATCAGTTGATCCTGTTGCGCGAAGGCCAGAAAAGCTTTCAGGGCGACATCGATGCGCTGGGTGACGCCCGCCAGTTCAACAGTTTTGAAATCGAGACTGAAGCGTCGGAGCAGTATCTGCGGGCGGCGTTGCAGGAATTGAATATCAAGTCGGTTCGCCGGTTCACCACCCATTATCAGCTCGATTTTCCGCTCGGCGTCGAGCAGGCCGCGATCATGCGCGCGCTCTCGGAATTGCCCGTTGTTACCTCGTATGTTCGCAACATCAGCCGCTCAACGCGTCCGCTGATGTCCGGACTGTTGGAATAGCGCCGATGGCCCGCATCAATGGAGAGTGGCAGAGGGGGCGGGCAAGCAAGGTCATGAATGACGCGGTACGGCTGTTCGTATCGTTACGGCGATATCTGGCCCGAAACCATCCATTTCTCTGGCAGATCAGGCTGCATTCGCTGTTGTTTCTGTCCGTGGCTCTGTTGGTGTCCTGCGTGGGATTCGCTTGCTTGATTCCCATCACCAAGTATTCCGTTTCGGATATCGAGCTATGGCATGGAGCGTTGTTCCTCTTCTCGTTCCTGTGTGTGCTGTACTGGATGGTTTCGTTTTTCCTGCTGCTCGATCCCAGCCAGATGCCCCCCACGATTCGTGAGCCGCCGTTGGTCGTCCTTATCTTGTGCTCGATTCTTTTATTGCTTCCGTCATACGGCTTTCTCCCGGTAGCAACCCATCGGCTGGTTCAGATGTTTCCTGACATCGCAAATGAAGAAGAAGCGCGACAGGTTCTGCAGATACTGGCCACAAATGCCGGCGACAACAGGGGAAAGTTCACGGGCGGGGTGGGTCTCCCAAAAGACGCGCTGCTCGATGAATTTCCGCTGCCGCCATCGCTCCTAATGCCGCAATCCGCCTATGCGCGGTATTCGATTGAGCCCGGCGGGATAGTCGGTCCTGCTGCCAAGGCGGGCGTGCCTACAAAGCAATTCCGGCAAGCGCTGGCTTGTGCAATCGGGAACGCGACCCTCCGAAAGGTCTTAACGACCAACAAGTTTGCTCTGGGGCCGGCGAATGCGGGCGACACCGGAAAATTAACTGCAGGCTCGCCATCCGCAGTTGCACCTCAACATCGATCCGGCGCCCTTTCGAACCTGTACCCGGAATATGCGGCGGCGCTGAAATATGAAATTCGTGCAGGACCGGAAGGCGATGAAAAGCCCTATTGCCTGGGGTTGAACGATGAGCGGTGCAACGTCCCGTCCATAATTGTGAGTGTCGACTGTGCGAGCCTGTCCGATCAGGCAATCGGCCGCATCTTCGACGGTATCTCGCAATCGCTGTTGCGTGACTATCTGCCGCCAATGAGCGCGGATCAGGCCATGCGACTGTCCGAAGCAGTTTTCACACCATTCTGCGAAGTGGGAAAACGGGTGCCAGACTGCAACGCGGCTTATGTCAAGTTAAAGGATGTTATTGCGTTACTGGATTCAAAGCGCTCGGAAGAGCAATTGAGGCGCATAAAGGCGGCTTTTGGATCTCATGAAGCCGTTAACGACTTTAAGGCCACGATATCGCGTCCGGCGGATGCCGATCAGGTGCGGGACCTCACGGTCGTGGCCGGGCCGCCGAAGACTGAAGGCGAGCCCGTCACCACTCTGACCATGGGGTGGCTCCTGTCATGGATCTTCGTCCTGGCGCTACTCGCGACCAGCACAAAAACGTTCCGGTTGGTGCGGGCAGCTTCGGCCAACTATGTTTTTGCGGCGTTGTTCTTTGTGCCGGCCGTCCTGTTTATTTCTTACTTTGGCATCGCATTGATAGGTGACAGGCTGGCTGCTGTCGGCCGCTATTTTGGGTGGAATGAACTTTCGATTTCGTTCGACGCGGATACCATATTGCTCACGTATTTTGCCGGCACGCTCGTTTACATCGTCTGGCAGGTGACCAAAAGACGCTGTTCGCATGCGGCGCGTATCGTCGCATCATTCAATCTGTTCTTTCTGATCGTGATGAGTTTTTATCTCCCATTCCTGACTTTTCCCGTGATCGGTACTCTTTCCGAAAAGTCGTGGGTACTCGTAATCGCCTATGCCGTGTATTTCGGCGTACTCTTCGATCTTTGCTACGCACTCGCGCGGCGGGCGAGGGAAAGGCCAGCCTAGGATGTCGGACAGCGAAGACGTCATCAGGGAAATCAAGCAAACGATCACCGACGACGATTTGGGTGCCGGGCTCCGTATGTTGCTCGACCTGTTGCGCGGTCTGGAGAAAGAACTTCAAGCGCAGGATATCGACGTCGTCCGGGTCCAGTTCGGACAATTCCAGCGGTTGTTAAGGGACAGCAGCCGGGGAGATGTCGCCAATGACGAGTTGGAGCGCCGGCGCGCCGGCCTTACCAGTCGTATCCTGGGCCATATCAGCTTTCTCGAGCCGAGGCTGCGGCAGGCTAGGTTGCCAAGCGAAATCAAGGCCGAGCCCCGCAAATCTCAGGAGGTACCGCCTGATCGTTCCGATCTTCAGGAACTCGTCGGCGGCTATCTGATGAGCCTGTCCTGGATCGAGCACGGCCTGGTCATCGCCAAGGCGATCTGCAAGGTGCAGGGACCGACCAGTGTCGGAACCGGGTTTTGCATCGGACCAAACACGTTGGTGACGAACAATCACGTCTTGCCGACGTCGGATATTGCGCGCCAGGCCAAGGTGATTTTCAATTTCGAGGAGGAACTGGGTGGCGGATCGCGGACGACGTCCAGCTATGAACTCGATGCGGAGACCTTCGTCACGGATGTCGCCCTCGATTGTACGATGATCAGGATCAGGGAAAACCCGGGGTCTCCGCCATTGTCGAACTGGGGGGCGCTGAATTTCCAGCGCGACGCGAAGTTGCGGCTGAACGATCCGGTCACGATCATCCAGCACCCTCTCGGTGCGCCGAAGAAGATCGGTATTCTCGGCAATGCGGTGATGCAGGTCGAGGCACCCTACGTTTACTACACGACGGACACCATGCGTGGATCGAGCGGGTCGCCCGTGCTGGACACGAACTGGCATGTGGTGGCGTTACATCGCGCCGCGGGCAAGTGGTCGAAGGAACTGGGGCGGTACCTCAACAATCAGGGTGTGCTATTTTCCGAGATCAGTCGGCTGGAAAAATTTGCCCCGTTTCTCGCAACCTGAATCTTTCGCGAAATTGGTGTGTGTGGATGGCGGGTCCGAAGGGCGCGCCCCATCGCTATGCGTTTGTGCCTTTTGGCTGCGCACTTTGGCAACGAGACAGCCTGCCGATCACCGGCTATAAACGCCCGGCAAGAAAAAGGGAGGATTACCGATGATTATGGAAATGCGTGTCTACCGCTGTCTGCCTGGCCGGCTGCCGGCTCTGATGAAGCGCTTCGATACGCTGACGCTGAAACTGTGGGAGAAGCACGGCATCAAGCAGGCCGGCTTCTTCACCACCCTGATCGGAACCTCCAACCAGGAACTGACCTATTTCGTCGCCTGGGATTCGCTCGCCGACCGCGAAAAGAAATGGACGGCGTTCCAGTCCGATCCCGATTGGGTCGCAGGCCGCGCCAAGAGCGAAGAGGACGGCCAGATCATCGACAACATCGTCAGTCAATTGCTGGTGCCGACCGCGTTCTCCTCGGTAAAGTAACCGGCGGCGCAACCCTGATTTCCGGGGTTATTCAGGGTTGATCCCTGAGCATTTTCTGGCAAGAAAATGCTAGGGTCTCTCTATTGCACGTATCCTGATCGCAAAAACCGGTACCCACTTTTGCGGGATAAGTGCGTGGCGCGGACCGGCATGGTCCGCGCGTGGAAAAAGGGAAAGTACCTTGAGCGCGAACATCTCTGCAGCTTCCGTTGTAACGGCCGGCACGGTCAAATTCGGCAATGATCTGCCGATTTCGGTCATCGCCGGTCCGTGCCAGCTCGAAAGCCGCAGCCATGCGCTCGAGGTGGCCGGCGCGCTGAAGGAGATCGCGGGCCGTCTCAAAATCGGGCTCGTCTACAAGACCTCGTTCGACAAGGCCAACCGCACCAGCGGATCGGCCGCGCGCGGTATCGGGCTGACGCAGGCTTTGCCGATTTTCGCCGAGATTCGCTCCTCGCTCGGTCTGCCCGTGCTCACCGACGTGCATGAGCCCGCCCAATGCGCCGAGGTCGCGCAGGCCGTCGACATCCTGCAGATTCCGGCCTTCCTGTGCCGGCAGACCGATCTGCTGCAGGCTGCGGCGGCGACTGGCAAGATCGTCAACGTCAAGAAGGGGCAGTTTCTGGCGCCCTGGGACATGGTCAACGTCGTCGGCAAGATTACCGCCGGCGGCAATCCCAACGTGCTGGTCACCGAACGCGGCGTCTCGTTCGGCTACAACACGCAGGTGTCGGACATGCGCGCGCTGCCGATCATGGCGCGCACCACCGGCGCACCGGTCATTTTCGACGCCACCCATTCGGTGCAACAGCCGGGCGGTAAGGGCGCGTCGTCGGGCGGCGAGCGCGAATTCGTGCCCGTGTTGGCACGCGCGGCGGTCGCGGTTGGGGTGGCCGGCGTGTTCATCGAAACCCACCCCGATCCTGATCGCGCGCCGTCGGACGGCCCCAACATGGTGCCGCTGCGCGAGTTCGAAGCGCTGGTCAAAACCCTGATGGGATTCGACGCGCTCGCCAAGAACTTGACTAAGAGCGCGACCACGAAGAACGCAGGCGCCTGATGGCGCGGACCATGCCGTGACCGCAGCCACCAACCGCCTGCCGCCGGCCCTCAACATCATCGCGCTTGCGACCTTTGCGGCAAGCCTGTCGGCCCGGGCACTCGATCCGGTGTTGCCGCATGTCGCCGAGGATTTCAGCGTCAGCATCGCGACCGCGGCCGGCTTTGCTGCCGTGTTCGCCTTCACCTTTGCCATCATCCAGCCGGTGCTCGGCGCCACCGCCGACATATTCGGCAAGGCGCGGCTGATGATCATCTGCCTGGTGCTGCTTGGGCTTGCCAATATTCTCGGGGCGCTGGCGACATCGTTTCCGATGCTGTTTGCCTCGCGTATTCTCGCCGGCATCGGCTCGGGCGGCGTGTTTCCGATTGCGCTGGGCTTGACCAGCGATCTGGTCGGGCCTGAGAAGCGCCAGCTCGCAATCGGGCGCACGTTGATGGGCTCGATGTCGGGCAACCTGCTCGGCGCCTCGTTCTCCGGATTGATCGGCGATTACATGGGCTGGCGTGGCGTGCTTGCCATCCTGGGCGTGCTGGTCGTCGTCGCGGCGATCGCGGTCGCGGCCGGATTTCGCGGCGCTGATCTAAAGCATCCGCCGCGGACCAGTCTCTCGGCGCTCAAGCACGGTTACCGCACCATCTTCACCAACCCGAACGCGCGCTTCTGCTACGCGGCGGTGTTTGTCGAAGGCTGCTGCGTGCTCGGCCTGTTTCCCTTCATCGCCGCGTTCCTGTTCGAGCTCGGTGAAACCTCGCTGTCGATCGCCGGCATCGTGATCGCCGGCTTTGCGGTCGGCGGCCTGTTCTACACCATCACGATCTCGCGCTTCCTGCCCAGGATCGGCGTCAAGGGCATGATGCTGGCGGGGGCGACGATGGTAGCACTGCAACTGGTCGCGGTCGCGATGGGGCCGCAATGGAAGGTGCAGGCGCTGAGCCTGCTGTTCATGGGTTGGGGATTCTACATGATCCACGGCTGCTTGCAGGTGTTTGCCAGCGAGCTGTCGGTGGAAGCACGCGCGACCGCGCTGTCGCTGCATTCGTTTTTCTTCTTCATGGGCCAGACGCTTGGCCCGATTGCCTACGGATTCGGCATCCAGCACGCCGGCAAGGTGCCGACCTTGCTGACGGCGGCGGCCGTGATGGTCGCGCTCGGAATTGTCTGCGCGCGCTTCCTGCGGCAGACCCGGCCGGCCGACGCGCGGACGATCTAAGCTCGCTGGCCGAGCGGTATTGGCGTGAAATGCATGGAATTGAGAGCGAATGGTGGCCTCGCGTCAGCATGACGCATGGCCGATGCGTGCGGTCAACCGCGAAACCCAAAGCAAGTTGCTGCAATGGCACGAGGATTGCTTGAATGGAAGATATTTTAAGGTGATATCGTGGACGCCAAAGTTACTTACCCAACCCTGGTCAATATCGCGGCCAGAAATACCGGTTACGACACGCAGCCTCCGCTCCAGCGCTTTTTGACCAGCTGTTACGAGGAATTCAAATCGGACGATTCCGGCGCCGTCGCCGACTACATTCCCGAATTGAAGCGCGCCAACCCGGCGCATTTCGGCGTCGCGCTCGTCACCATCGACGGCCATGTCTATGAGGTCGGCGACAGC
>JBOHIT010000412.1:0-30575 GCA_050726155.1 Bradyrhizobium sp. | reverse complement strand
GCATTGGGGTTAGCGATCGCGGTGCTGCAAGGCCTCACCGACATGTATTTCATGGCTATCCGCGTGTCGGATCGCCTTGGTACGGCAGCTTCCCTCCTGATCCTGCGAGCGAGCCTCCTGCTTGTCGGCGCCGGCGCCGGCGCGAGCATCTATGGGACGGCTGAAGCCACTCTCCTTGGCATCGTGTCCGGCCATGCGACATCTCTGGTTGCCGGCCTGTTCGCGCATCGCACACCGCTGCGAAGAGTACCCCACCGTGCACTATTGGCGGACTGGATGGATTTCTCCCGCTACGGAATGTTGGCCGCCGGCGCGTCGGTGATCCACCTCTCCGTTCCCGTGATGATTCGTTTCATCGTTGTCAGCAGTTTGGGAGCCGCTGCCCCCACAGCGACGGCTGCCTTCTCCATGGCGATCGATCTGCTGCAACGGCCATTCGCTGTTCTCGTGGCTGCAATACACACGGTGAGTTATCCCGAGGCCGTCATCCAGTTCGAGCGCGGCACCGACGCGCAGGCACGGCGGGCGACCTCCCGCTTGCTGGACTTCATTCTATGCGCGACCATCGTCACGTTGGGCGGGTTGATCGGCTTTCTCCCGGATGCAAGCCGCCTGTTCGTTCCGGCCGATCTGCTGACAGGCTTCATGGCCGTGGCGCCGGCAGCTGCCGTGTTTTATTTTCTTCATACCCATCTCCAGGCCACGCTTGCGGTCATCCCGCATCTGAGAAAAGCCGCAACCAGGCTTGTGGTCGTCGCTACCTGCCAGCTGGCACTGGTGTCGATTGCTTCATCGATTGCGGCGCTGCTGCACTTGTCTATAGCCGCTCAGGTCGCAAGCGCTGCAGCTGCGACCGCTATCGTCATCCTGTGCGGGAGTGGCCCGATCATTCGCTTCGGCGTCATCCCCGGATGGCTCCTGCTCGGCATGTCGGTCGTTGTGGCCATCCTGATTGGAGCTTTTGCCGCAATCCCTTCCGAACCCGTGCTTTGGCTGGCCGGAAAAATTGTCGTCGCAACCATGACCGTCGCACTCGTCGCCTGGCGGGGCGAATTCCTCTCAGCCCGACGGGCCGGACACGGCTGATCCACCACGTTGCGCCGAACGCAATTGAACACAGAACCAGGGTCGTTACGATTGCGCCGAAGCCAGACCGTATATCTGCAGTGTCTGATCGACCATCGGCCCGACACCAAAATATTGCTGGGCCCGCGCGATGCAATTTCGTGCCATCACCTGCCGCCGGGTAGGATCGGTAAGCTTTTCGATCGCCTGGGCCAGGGCATCGACGTCTTCGAACGGAACGACAAAACCCGTTTGTCCGTTGATGATCTGATCCGAGGCACCACCGGCCGGGGTCCGGACCGGAACCAGCCCTGTCGCCATCGCTTCCGCAACGCCCAACGGAAACCCCTCGAACCGGCTGGGCAGCACAAACACGTCGGCAGCCCATAGCGCCTCGCGGACGTCGCCCATAAAACCCAGGAATTTAAACGTTTGATTGTCCTTCTCGTCGCCCGCATAGGCGAACGATTTAATCTCCTTTTCGCGGTCGGCGCCGCCACTTCCCACAAAGAAGCACTTCAAATCGAGCGAGGCGTGACCGCCATGGTCACGTATCTTCCGCGCTGCCTTGATGAGAAGGTCGTGCCCCTTGACCCATGCGAGACGCGCCGCGAGCAGACACATGAAGTCGCCTTCTGCCAGACCGAATTTTTGCCTCGCCTGCAGTCGGTCGGTCGCCGAAGGCGGGCAAAAATGTTCGGTGTCAACGCCGCCATAGACTTTTGCAATTCCGTCTTTCCGAAGCACAAGGTATCGGCTCAGATGTTCGAGCGACTCCTCGGACATCAGGATCAGCTTCTGGGGGAAGAAGGCGTTGAAGAACAGGATCTGCTTCAGGCTGAACTTCGATTTCGGTGCGTTCTGGGCATTCTCGATATTGCCCAGAACGGACGGGTGATACGTCGCAACGAAACGGGCCCCCGTCAAGACGGACAACAACTTGCCCCACAGCAGCATACCGAGACCGTGGACGTTGATGACCGTAATGTTGCGCTCCCTGATCAGTTTCAACAGCCGGAAAAATGTGGCCGGCGACGGCAGCTTCCTCAGTCCGGGAATTTCGTGCCATTCCCTGACCGCCGCGGTCAATTTCCTGCGCTTGTACTCCGACTTCTCATCCGAGCGCACCTCACCGGAAACCAGATAGATCTGCACCCCACGGCCTTGCAGCCCCGTCGCAAGCGTCTCGCAATACGAAGCAATGCCGTCGTTGCAGTTCACCACTTCAACCAGAAACAGGACATTGGCGCTGCCGGAAGCGACCTCGGTCATCGATTTTTCTCTCTTCTCGATCTCGTGAAACACCAGGCGGGGTTCTAGCCTGGAAATCCGTCCCTATCGATGACGGATCTCCTTCGTAACCCTGCATTTTAAAGGTGCAAGATGCGGGCCGAACGCATAGCGAATTAAACCCATAGCGAATTAAAGGCAGGGGTCGGCGCCACGTCGGCCGGCCTAGCCCTCAAAGCCCCCTCTTTTCCAGCTCGGCGGCTTCCTCGGGGGAGAGGGGCGCCCCTGCAAAGCGGGAAACAAGATATAATGCGATTTTCGGCGTCTTGAGATCGTACATCAGGCCGAACCGGTTTTCGGGGGCTGCCTTGGCAGGCTCATCAAGCAACTCATAGATACTGATGCCTTCGACGACGACATCCTTCTGGTCTCTCAGCGCGGTGAGCGTGTCATTCAGGCTCTTCAGGCAGCGCTCCGTCATATGGTCGCCGGGCTTATTGCCATAATCCGGCTTGTAAATTTCGCCGCAATTGATCTCGTTGAACACGACGGGCCTGTGATAGGTGGCCAGTTTCTTGAACAGATTGAACCGTGGATTGCGACCATTCCAGGCTCTGTTCGGATTCTCTCCCAACACTTCGTAATAGTGGTAGGAAATCACATCAAACCTGACACCCCGCGCGGTCATAAAGTCGAGGAAGCCGAACATCGTCGACGTCGTATTCAGGACTTTACGCAGATGAAGTCCGCTTTCCTTGTTGATCTTGTCTATCGCGTCTGAAGCCCCGCGCAACACGGCCGCCCAATCCTCCATGATGGGCATTTCAAATTCCTGCGCCGTACCGCCGCTTCCAAACAATCTCTTGCCATCCGGACCGTGCGCGATGAGGTTCAACTCGTTCTCCAGTTCCCAATCCTTGATATCGTGCTTGAACTGATTGACGAAATCGTAAGTGCGGTTGAACCCCTGGCGATACAGCGCGTCACGGTCGCCTTTGGGATAGGTGCCGGCATCGGTGCGATCGCCCCACCGGAAGGCGAAGCCGAATACGGGATGAAGTGTTATCCCGTAGGTCTTAGCCTGCGCGATCGCGCGCTTCAGCATCGGGGCTTCGGTCGGTTCGGTGTCCTTGGTAAGGTTCACACCTATCCTGAATTGCGTCAGGCCGCGCTCTTTCATGACCTTGAAGGCGGGCCCCAAATTCGCTCTGATCGCAGAAGGCCCGTTGGTACCCCACTCCAGCGCGTCAGCACGAAACGAAATCATCGTGGTTACAGCCAGGGAAACAAGCAGAAGGCCGAGACGCCGCGCAAGGTCCGTCCCGGCCACCCGCTTCATCCCCGCTGTCCTTACAACACTCATCATGAACACCTCTGTGACGTCTTGGCTTTCGAAACGACGCAGGACCATGCAACCGGGCCCACGCGCCGTTGCCGTTATCTGCCGGAGGTAAGGCTTTTTTAGCTTTAGCGCGCCGTATAAATCGGGTCCAGCCAAGGGAACCCGCTCATTTAATACTGCTCATACTCGCGCTGGGTGGACAAACCGCCGCATGCACCGCGAACGGACGCGCTTCCGATTAAAAAGTTCCAATTTAATTCACGTATTTTTGCGGGTCTCGAAGGTTCACGAAACGCATGATTGCCTGCCCGGCAAGCAGCCAAGCATTCCAAGTAGGCAACGCAAGGCAGCTATCGCCTTCAGTCCGTCATCTTGAGAACTTACCAATCTGCAAATCATCGAAGCTCTCCACAAGTCGCGCGAACGAAACCGCCGGATGTGCAGCAATGAAAAAACACCCTGTTGCTTCGACTTTTATCCAAATCAAAAACTCAAAAGAGAAAACTGACAGATAAATCTCGTACAAACTCTCCCTTCCAACAGCCGAGCAATAAATGACCGCAACCGCCGACCAAACCATCCTCTCCGCGGGTTCCTTCGTCAGTTCCATCGGGGTCAACACGCATGTCGGGTATTCCTGGGGTTCGTACAACAATCTCGCTTTGTTGCAGGATAGTCTCGAGTATCTCGGCATCACAAAGCTGCGCGACGGGCTGACCAACATTCCGTCGGCGCAACCCGTTCTGGATGGACTGGCCGCGGACGGCTACAAATTCGATCTCGTGGTTCCTTCCGGCGTGCCGGTCGGCGGCACCGCCGCCCTGCAGCAGTACTTGGCATCGGTGGAACATTTCGGCGCCACGCATGCCGGAAGCATTATTGCGCTGGAAGGGCTGAACGAGGTCAATCTTCAGTCATTCAGCTACAACGGCAGTTCCACGATCGAAGCTGCGGCCCAGTTCCAGGCGGCCTATTTTGCCGCGGTGAACGGAAACCCGGCCCTGGCCAACATTGCCGTCTACAATCTCTCGCTGGGCTACAATGACGAGGCTGACTACGCCAAATTGGGCAATCTGTCCGGCGCCTCCGACTTTGCGAACTCGCACGCCTATGTCAGCACGAGTACGACGCCCCAGACGGCTCTCGAGTTGATGCTCGCCAATGCCAGGTCCGTATCATCAGGCAATCCGGCCGTTATCACCGAGACTGGCTATACGACCCAGAACGATACCCCCTATATCGGCGCCAGCGAAAACGTGCAGGCCAAGTCGATCCTCAACACCCTGGTCGACGCATATAAGGGTGGCGTAAGCACGACATATCTCTACCAGCTGCTTGACGCCGGTGCGAGCGGCGTCAGCAACGATCCGGAGATGCATTTCGGTTTGTTCAACAGCGATGGCACGCCGAAGCTGGCCGCCACGGCGGTCCACAATCTCACGACGATCCTGAGCGACGACGGCACCGGTGGCCATCAACCGACAGCGCAGCTGGGCTATTCGCTCAGCAACATGCCCGATTCAGGCAACAGCATGGTGCTCGGCAAGAGCAACGGCGCCTACGAACTGGTCGTCTGGGCTGAGCCGAAGATCTGGAACGACGCTACCGACACGGAAATCTCGAACCCCTCTCAATCTGTCACCGTCAATCTCGGCGGCGTGCATCATTCGGTCAGCGTTTACGATCCGCTCAGCGGGACAACCCCGATCGCGACCTATACCGACGTCAGCGAGATAGCGATCTCGCTCAGCGATCATCCTCTCATCATTGAGATCGACGCGCCGCTCTCGACTTCGCCCGAAGCGCCCTTGCCGACCGATGTCAGCGGGACAGCCGCGCAAATTGCGCTGCAATTGTCGGATTTGAACACCAACCAATCGCTTGAGACGATCACCCTAACCGATACCCACGTGCTTCCGGTGGCCTCCGAAGCGACGATGAACTACATGATCTCGCATTACGGTAATGCGCTGTCAGCCATCCAGGACGGCTACTCGTTTTCCGTGACAACGTCCACCAGTGCCTGGAGTGTCACCAAGGTCTTCGATTCCTCAGCAAACCTGCAGTCGACCACCACTTCCAATTTCGTCGGCGGAATGATCACCAGCAAATTGACGGTTTTTACGGACGGATCGACCGACAGCACCCTTTATACCGCGGGCGTGGCCACCCAGCAGGTGACCGTGGATGCCGCGACCGGCTCCAGGGACACCAAGACGTTCGATCCGGTCAACGGCAAGCTCACCGCCGACCTGGTGCAGAACAAGGATGGCTCATCGTCGAACACGCTGTATTCGGCCGGCGTCAAGACCAAGATGTACGTCACCAATGCCGATCACAGCCACGACAATACCTACTACAACATCACCGGTCAGTCCTACACCACCCAGACCCAGCACTACAGCCAGACCGGACAATTGACCTCGGACAACCGCTGGCATGCCGACGGCTCGCTTGCCTACACCCAGACGATCACGAGCGACGGCAGCAGCAAACTGACGACGCTGTATAACGCCACCGGCCACAAGACCACGGTCATCGCCTGGACCGCCTCCGCCACCACGACCGGCAAGTACGACCTGTCCGGCAACCTGGTGCAGGAGGTCGTGCACACGGTTACCGGCGACGTGACGACCTCCAACTACAACGGGTCGGTGCTGTCATCGGTCTATATCGCCAATTCCAACGGCTCAAAGGAAGCGAAGATCTACGACAGCGCCGGTCGCCTCTCCAGCGATCTGATCCAGAACAATAACGGCTCGTCCTCGAACACGCTGTATTCGTCCGGCATCAAGACCAAGATGTATGTCACCAACGCCGACGGCAGCCACGACAATACCTACTACAACATCACCGGTCAGTCCTATACGACCCAGAAACAGCACTACGATACGAAGGGCGTACTGACCGGAGATACCCGCTGGCACGCCGACGGGACGCTCGCCTACACCAAGGTGATCAGCAGCGACGGCAGCAGCAAGGTGACGACGCTGTATGACGCGGCCGGCCACAAAACCCTCGTGACCAGCTGGAATGCGACCGCTACCACGATCGACAAATACGATTCATCCGGCAATCTGGTCCAGGAGGTCGTGCAGACCGCGACCGGTAACGTGACGACCTCCAATTATAGCGGGTCGGTGCTGTCCTCTGTCTATATCGTCAATGCCAATGGCTCGAAGGAAGCGAAGGTTTACGACAGCGCCGGTCGCCTCTCCAGCGACCTGGTGAAGAACCAGGATGGCTCGTCCTCGAACACGCTGTACTCAGCCGGCATCAAGACCAAGATGTATGTCAGCAACGCCGACGGCAGCCAGGACAACAGCTACTACAATATCACCGGCCAGAGCTATACGACCCGGTCCCAGCACTACGATTCGAAGGGCGTCATGACCGCGGAAACCCGTTGGCATGCCGATAACTCGCTCGACTACCACCAGGACGTCAGCAGCGACGGCAGCACCAAGGTAACGACGCTGTATGACTCTACAGGTCACAAGACCACCGTGACCCGCTGGAACTCGACCGCCACCACGACCGACAAGTACGACTCATCCGGCAATCTGGTCCAGGAGGTCGTGCAGACTGCGACCGGCAACGTAACGACCTCGAACTACAACGGGACGTTGCTGACCTCGGTCTATATTGCCAACGCCGACGGCTCGAAAGAGACGAAAGGTTACGACAGCGCCGGCCGCCTCTCCAGCGATCTGGTCCAGAACAGCGATGGCTCGTCGTCGAACGCGCTGTACTCGGCCGGCGTCAAGACCAAGGTGTATGTCACCAACGCCGACGGCAGCCACGACAATACCTACTACAACATCGGCGGCCAAGCCTATACCACCGAGACCCAGCACTACGATCCAGCCGGCAAGATGACGGCGGACACCCGCTGGCATGCGGACGGAACACTCGAATATCGGCAGGTCATCGGCGGGGACGGCACCAAGGTCACAGAGTTGTACGACAGCACCGGACACAAGCTCAGCGAGATCACAAACCATACTGACGGATCCACCGTGACGGACAGCTACAATGCCTCGTCAGGTGCGCTGGTCCAGGACGTCGTCAAGACGGCCACGGGCGACGTCACCACTACAAACTATTCGAGCGGAGTTATCTCCTCGATCTATGTCGCCAACACGGACGGCTCCAAGGACAGCAAGCTGTTCGACTCGGCGGGAAACCTGACCAGCGATTACGCCCAGAACACGGATGGCTCGTCATCGACGACGGTCTATTCCGCCGGCGCCAAGACCAAGATGTACGTCAACAATGCCGACGGCACCCATGACAACTATTTGTACAACATTACCGGCCAGCCCTACACGACCCAGGTCCAGCATGTCGACGCCGCGGGCAAGATCACCTCTGATACCCGTATGCACGCCGACGGATCACTCGACTATAAGCAGGTCATCAACTCCGACGGCAGCAAGGTAACCGATCTCTACGACAGCACCGGCTCCAAGACCCAGGAGATCGTCAATAACGCCAACGGAACCAAGGATGTCTACAAGTATGTCGTCGCCGACAACCCGGGCGCGACCCAGCACGAAAGTTATGCCGCCAACGGTACCCTCTTGCAGATCGACCTTCTGAAAAGTAACGGCGCCCACACCGTCACGGCAGTCACCACCGGTCAGTCGATCCAGGGCGGAAGCGCAAACGACCTGTTTTCATCCGCACCCGGATCAACGACGATTGTCTTCGACCATGGCAACGACCAGATCAACAGCTTCCACGCAGGTACTGCAACCAACCACGATACGATCCAGATCGCGGCATCGCTGGTCGCCGACTACAGCCACCTTCAGATCACCCAGTCCGGAGCGGACACATTGATCCATCTATCGTCGGCAGATTCGATTACGCTGACGAATATCAACGCGAGCATCCTGGATCACGGCAACTTCCTGTTTGTCTGACCGACTACCCTGCTTCGGCTCTGACGTCGGGACGCCGGTTCATTCGAAGTGTTGAATTTTCGTTTGAACCGGCAAGAGTCACCCGCCTCCATCCCGGGTAGCGACCCCCGGCCCGCGTTCAAGGGAAGCGGCGTGCGGCTCAAGGCGGAGCAAGGTTGCTCGGCGCCTCGAATTCGTCGATCGCAGTCAGGCCCGCCCAGGTGCCACGGAGCCGGTGAAGATGATGTCCTCGGCCAGCAGCGGTAAACGCCGCAACAGCATCGTCTTCATCATGCCGGCTCTCTTGAAAGTCGCCATCTGGATCTCCTCCGGAGAAAATCCGGCATCCAGGGCAACCTTTGCGATCGTGTAGGGCGTAAAGAAGAAGCGATGGTCCGAGTTGATCGTTTCGGTGTTGTTGAGGATCCCCTTGATGTTACCGCCCCTGAAAGCATTCGGTACGGTAATCACGATTTTCTCGACGACGTCGCCATAGTTTTCCCTAAATCGGCCGAGGAATGAAACCGGATTCGGGATGTGCTCGACGACCTCGCCGAACAGCGCAATATCGAACTTTCGGCCGGCGATCCGCTCTATCTTCTGGGCGGACGTCACATCGCCGGACACCATATTGTCCAGTCCGGAAATCCGGCTCGCCTCCCGCACCGCGTCTGCATCGATATCGACACCGACCGTGTATTCGGAGCATTCCGTGATCAGACCGTGGAGCCAATCCCGATGATCGATCTTCTTCTTGATGAGCGGAACGTGGTCGCAGCATCCGACATGAAGAACCCGTTTGCCGCGGCACATGTCGATCAACACGTCACTCCGGTATCGGACGTCCATCCGGCCGTTGTACGTCACGGCCATGTTCTCGTTGAACTTAGTGCCCGCAAGATATGGAAAAATGCCCGTAAAGTCTGTCATGATTGACGACATGCTCATCTCCTCGTCGACTAAAATCCAGTGAGCGATCGCCGATCGACGCTCAGAATGACGGTTTAACCACGTCAGGAGCGGCCTGACGATCAATGACGAACAAAAGTGTCCCTTGGCCGAAGCCGCCACATCACGTTGAAGACGGCAATGGGGAACGCATCGACCTGGCCGGAATTCCCGCCACCACCGCTTTCGGCAACACATCGCGATTGACGACCGAGTTCGCCGCCACCGTTGCACCTTCGCCGATCTTGATGGACCCAATTAAGACAGCGCCGGTGTAGATGACGACTCCGTCGCCGATACGCGGGCAACCCGGTGCGTTCCAGGTATGTCGACCCAGGGTCACATTATGATATAGCGTCACCGAACTTCCGAGATGCGAGCCTTCGCCAACCACAACTCCGGTTGGGTGAGGAAGCTTGAGTCCCGGGCCGATTTCTGCGAGCAACGAGATATAGCAGCCACGTCGCGCCAGGGAGCGCACGATCAGCCAGGCGATAGCGTGTCCCCAACGCGTGTTGAAGCGCAGCCATTTGGCAGCACGCCACCGGGTGATCACCGCAAAGCCGGGATCGGTTATCAGGGCGACCGCGGCAGCGCTCAAGCCTGCATTGCCGGTGTTCGCCAGCAGATCCGCGCGCCACGGAGCCTGCGAAGGCTCACGCCTCACGATTTCTTCAGCTTTCACATGTGCGTTCATATCAACACTCTCACGTCACCGACGGAACATCT
Source organism: Bradyrhizobium sp. (assembly GCA_050726155.1). Lineage (GTDB taxonomy): Bacteria > Pseudomonadota > Alphaproteobacteria > Rhizobiales > Xanthobacteraceae > Bradyrhizobium. The sequence continues at coordinate 20,354 of JBOHIT010000412.1, read as the reverse complement.
AATGGCCGCGCTTCAATTGATCGACCGAGCAACGATCGCACGCTGCCGCGGATCTGATGCCTGAACGCGACGTAGCAGGACAGCACGACCAGCAGATAGAGAATGGTCGCAAGCAGCCAGTGCTTCATGCTGGTCACATCGGCCGACGTCGCCGCGAGAGCTACGACAGTCGCGGCAAGGGTCGCGATCGTCGCTGGAAGCAACGATTTGACGATCGACATCCAAGGCAGCCCGGTACTCCGGCTGCCAATCACCAACATGAAGGTGCACACGATAATCGCCGTGACAAGATACACGATAGCAACGGCCTTGAGACCGAAGGGGAGCGCGACCACAAAGGAAAGGATCATCGCGATGCTGTTGGCGCTGCTGATCCAGAACTGCAGACGGGCTTTCCCGCGCGCGAGTAGAATTGGACCGGCATAGGCGGCAATGGATTGCGCGGCGCCCGCCGGCGCAAGGGCGCTCACAAGCGGCAATACGTCTTGCCAATGCGGCGAAAGGAACGTTGTCACCGGATAGTAGAGCCCGAACGTCAGATAGATCATCGCCGGGAAGGTGATCATCGCCGTCACACTCAGCATCGCGCAAATCGCCGCGTTCTGCTCGGCGTGGCGCCCGTTACCGGACATGCGGCTCAGCGTCGCCATCAAGACTCCGCCGCCGGGCCACGAGAAGATCATCAACGGAAAGATCATGAACTGAAACGCCAGGCCAAACAGCCCTACCGCGGCCGCGCCCAGCTTCGCGCCGATCAGGAGATTGCCGATGTTGCGGGCGGTGAAATTGAGGATGTTTGAGGCCAGGATCCAGCTTCCGAAGGAGAGCATCGATCCAACACCACGCCACCGGAAATTGAGCCTGATCTGACGCCGCGTAATCGCGTAGAACGCGGTCGCGCGAATGAGCTGCATCAGGACGTAGTATGAAATCAGCGCCCAGATGCCCCAGCCCAACACGGCCCCGAGGATCCCCAGCGACGCGGCGGCGATCGACGCACCCGCTTCCACCATCGCCACGGTCTGGTAGCGCAATGCGCGCTCGAGAACCGCGCGCGGCCCGAGGGCGGCGATGGAAAGGACGACGGAGACGGACAGCGCCGTCAGCACGCCCGACAGGCCATCCATCTTCACGGCCCCGGCCAGCGGGCCTGCCACGGCCGCCAGCACCACGGCACAGCCGATGCCGATCGCCAGCATCATCGTGACGGCCGCCCCGGTCTCGTCGCGCGAGAGTGTACCCCGCTGTATCATCGCGCTCGACAAACCAAGATCGGTGAGAAGCGCAATGAAGGCGACAAACGGCAGCGAGAAGGCGACCAGACCGAACTCGGCCGGAGTGACGAAATAGGTCATCAGCAGCGTCATCAGAAACTGGACGACCGACTTCACAATGTTCACACCGGACATCGAGAGCAGATTTTTGAGGATCATCAAGTCATCCGTAGGTTGGTTGTGCAGCGGACAGGGCAACGCCGCGGCGCCAGCGAAAGATCCGCTCCGCGCTTGGCGAACGAGACCCCGATCGCCGGGGATGGAAGTCCAGCGGCCGACATCACGCCTCGACCCGCTTGGGTACACGTCCCATCGTCCTGAATAGAGTCAGCAGCGGCTTCTCGACCAGCAGGTAGAACACCACACCCACCGCCACGCCCCCCATTGCCACCATCACGAACAGCAGTTCGTCAGGGATACCCAGCGCCTTCAACCTTGTTGCGATCCTGGCGAAACCCGAAAGCGCCGGAAAATGCACGAGGTAGATCGAATAGGACGCCTCCCCGAGGAATATGAGAAAGCGGGGTATTCGCAGCTTCGTCTCCGTCTCGAGTGCGACCCCGCCCAAAATCATCAGCATGGCGCCAACGCCGTAGCACCAGGTCGAGACCTCGTTCTTCAAGAGATAACCGTAGGCGACGGCTATCCATGTGCCGCCGAAAAGCATGAGTCCGAGCATGAGGCTGATTCTGGGAAACGCGACGTAGCGGCGTTTGAACAGCCAGCATGCGAGAATACCCAGGCCAAAGAGTACATGCGCGGGATGGAAAACAAATGCGAGCGGGTAGGTCGGAAAACATTCCGGCTGCGCGAAGGACAATCCCAGCCAAAGCGTTCCCACGATCCAGCCGATCCGCGGGTTCCAGATTGCCAGCGCAAAGATAGCGTAGAAGATCATTTCGTGCCGCAACGTCCAGACCACGTCGATGATCGGCTCGCGCTCTATCGGCAGCAACAAGAAGGACGAGATCACATCATAAGAGCTCAGGTCGGCCTTCATCAGAAGCACGAGAGGAATCACGCATATCAAGGCCACCCAGAGCGTCGGATATATTCTCTGGAAACGCCGCCATGCGAAATGCAGGGTTTTATCGCGATCCCCGAAGTCATTCGCGTGCGCCAGAAAAATGACAAAGCCGCTCAGGACAAAGAAATACATCACGCCGGAATCTCCGGCGTTGAAGATCGGAAATATTTTCTCGTCCAGATATTTGGGTTGGGCAAGCGTCCTGGTGGTGTGATGACACAACACGGCCAGCGCGGCGAAGCCGCGCCCGAGCTGCAACGTATCCAAGCTGCGTTTTGCGGCCGGTTCCGTCATGCCAGATGCCCTGCTCCATCGGGCGTGCGAAACAGCCGGCGCCGGAACGCACTGTCCAAATAGCGCCGAAAGCGCACCTCGAGGAGTTCGTAGCTTATCGCCCCCGCGACAATCGACAGGACGAATCCCAGGCCCGCAAAGGCAGCAGAGAGAAGCCAGAGATCCGCGCCGCGTCCGGCAAGATTCGCCCCCATCATCTGCAACGGAAAAAGCGCGAAGGGATGGACCAGATACAGGCTGTAGCTGATCTTGCCGAGATACTGCAGCGATGGCGCACTCAACGCCGCCGCAATCCCGGAGTTTTGCGCCAGAACCATCCCGAACAACAGAAGACCTGGCACAAGGCCGATAAACGGGTGCAGGTACTCGATCGACACGTACATCGCGACGCCGCAGACCACGCCGGCCAGCAACCCGGTCCACCCTCCAAGCCGGATCGGCAGGTCCACGGCACTGAACAGCAGCCCGATCAGGAAGTACGCGGCAATTGGCCGGAACCATATGCCTGCGAGCGCCAGCGCGATCAGCGGCAGCGCCAGCATCCAGCGTTTCTGCCGAGCCACAGCCACGAAAATCGCCGCGAACAGAATGTAGAACGCCCATTCATAGCTTAGCGTCCAAGCATTCTGCTGGCCGATCGGGAGTCCCAGGGCATCGGGCAAAAAGGCAAGGTTGACGAAGAACAACTGGAGGTAAGTTCCAACATCAATTCCCTTGAAGAACTTGTAGCCGACCACGGGGCCAATCGTGAACAGCGTCAGATGCAGGATGACAAATACGGGAAGGATACGAAGACAGCGATCATAGAAGAACTTGGCAACGCTGCGGTGGCGCACCAGACTGGCCGGAATCAGGAAGCCGCTGATCATGAAGAACAGCTCGACACCATGTCCGCCCATATTGATGGTCGACCCCAGCCACGGCCAAATCGGCGCCATGAAGCCGGCCAGAAGCGGCATATCGTAGAGATGTACGAACAGGACGCTGAGCGCGGCGACACCGCGCAGCCCCTGGACTGCGGGAAGGAAGTCTTGCTTCTGCGCGTTCACCGGCACTTCCTCCCGTTCCGATAGGAAGGCACAGCAATATCTGGCGTGGACGCGAAAGGCTTCATGAGCGCCGGTGTATGCCACGAGATTTTCATCATACCGGCCGCGGTGCCAGGCCATCGATGACGGGCACGATCGGCGCAGAACTCACGACATCCTCATCCAACGCGCTTCGCTTGGCGAACATCTGGCTAAACGCGGCACCAATCATGATCAGCCCGCTGGCCGGACCGTAGGCCAGAACCGTGATGGTAAAGAGGTTCATCGCGATCGTGCCGGACAGTTTGTAGATATCCCTGGTCTTCATGACCGCGGCGATGGCAAAAATCATGAACACAACAAAAATCGGACCGAACATCAGGTACGTGCCGATATAGAAATTATCGACGGGCACGTAATAGCTAAGCTTGTTCGAAAACAACTGCTGCGGATAATTGAAACAACCGAGGCCGCAACCGGTCACGAATCCCACGGGCATCAGCTCCTGCATGTACACGAACGGCAGCTGCCAACTGTTATTGACGCGATCCTGAAGGCTGAAGAACCCCCGAGAGATGCTGGTGAGACCGTCGCCGGCGAAGAACGCGATCAGCACGACGGGAACCAGGATCGATACGAAGGAGAGCAGCGCCATCCGGCGCAGCATGGGAAATCTCTCGCGTTCCGGGAGCATTCGAATGATAACAAGGCACACTAGGTAGATCACCATCACACCCAGCGTGGTCTTGCTGGTCGTGAGCTTGATGGCGTAAAGGCCTACCGGCGCCCAGATGCAGATCCACAGCATGCTCTTCCGGGCCGACGTAAACACGAAAGTAATGAACACGAAGAACGCGGCCATGGTGCTGTCGGCCGCAAAGCCGGCCAGTCGCGCCTCGGAAGCCGTCCACCAAAGTCGGGTGGCCTGACGCGTTGCTCCCAGCGTTTCGTAAGCAAAGCCAACCCACGGAAACTGGACGCGCGACGAGAGGAAAATGCCGATAATGGTAATGAAGAAGATCGGGTGGATCAGGGCAAGAAGCTGTTTGTACTGGCTGAAATCACGCCTGCAAAAGCAGAACCCCACGAACACGGGCGCAATCATCTTGAACGACGACGCCATGCCTGAGAAGTAGCCAAGAAAAACGAATCCGACGTACAAGGCGAACGCGATGTATAGCAGCGTGAGGATAGCGATCAGGCTCTTGCCGGTGATGATGTAGCGCTGGATGAACGCCAGAATACACATCAGCGCAAAGATGTCCGGCAGAAACCAGAGAACGTCCAGTTTAACGATACTCAGATAGTAGCGCAGCGCGCCGGCGAAAGCGTCGCGATAGAAATAGAGAAGCAGCGCGATCGCCTCGACGTTCCAGATGCCGATCTCCGGCAACTGTTTCAGAGGCAACGGTTCGGGGGCCTTGAAATCAGGCGACGCGAGGGATGACGCTCCCGAACGGCTGGTCATTGGCTCCCTCCTTCGGCGACCGTTACAGCCTTTGCAGGCCCGCGAGCCAAAAGTCGGACGATGGCTTTCGAACCGGGAATCTCGACATGCGCATAAGTCAGGTTCGACAGCGCAAGAACAGCCACGACGTAGCCCGACAGCAGCAACGATGCGGCGATCCCCGGGCCGAACTGGTCAATCATCAGGAACGACCGCGTGCCAACGCCGCGCGAAAAATACTCGATCAGTACCAGCACGAGCGCGTGCACCATGTAGATCGAGTAGGATCGCTTGCCGAGCCACACCAGCGGCTTAACCGACAGCAAGCCGGGCAGACCACGTCCGGGGAACGCCATCAGGGATCCGAGCAGAACGGCAAATACGACCGGCGCGAGATAGCTCAACATCGGCAGCATTCCGACCACGCAGACAATGGCAATGGCCGCTATCGCGGCTCCGACCTGCCACATCGACTGTACTGACGGGCGCACGACAGGAGGCACCGACGCCACCGCTCGGAGCGCTAGCACCCCGAGGAAAAAACTCAATATGCAACGAGCAATGCCAAAAGTGTGAAAGTCCAGCGCATATTGGCGAAGCACCACCAGGATGAAGGCGCAACTCGCCAATGGGAGAAGCAGCGACATCAGATAAAGGATGCGAATATCGCGGAGTCTCTGCGCCAGGACCACAACGCCGCCGAACACGAGATAAGTATAGAATTCGGCGCTGATGCTCCAGCTCGGCCCGTTCCAGCTCAAATAGTCAATGAATCCGATAGCGTGCAGCAGAAGCACATTTAAAAAGAATGAATAGCTGTTGTTGACCGCCATCTCGGACGGCGCGAAGTGCAGCAGACCTATGCCGACAAGGCCGAGCTTCATCATTCGAAACGACAGGAACGCGAGCAAGGTGACGATGTGGAGTGGATAGATGCGGGCAAGCCGGCGCACGACGTACTCCCGAAACTCGAAAGTACCGAAGCCGGATTGTACGTAGCTCATCGAAATCACGATGCCGCTGAGAACGAAGAACAGATCGACGAACAGCCAGGCGTTATGGAAGAACGCGAAGTCGATCCACGCCTTGTTGGGCAGGACGGCGGCAAGCGGTTCGGAAATGACAAAATGGTGGACCACGACGCAAAGCGCGGCTATTCCGCGGACGCTGTCGAGCGGGACATAGTGTTCTTTTGAGCGATGACCCGTCACTATTAAATCGCGTCCGAATTATTGCGATGCAGCATAGTGCCTCTCTTCCGTTGCGCGTTCAACCTGAACCTCAAAATCCATCAAGAAAACCCGGCGCCGCATAGCTGGTCCGCAAATAAATGCTGCTGCCAGAAAGTGGCCGCATTTTTAATCGTCATGCATATTTAATTACCTTGTGCATCCGACCTCGAATAAATGCCGTCGCCAAATGCGGTGCATTTCAGGCGGTCGGGAAACAATCGCTTTGCAACTGGCTCTTTGGGAAGCGAATCGATAACTTCGGGAACCTGGGACGAGCCCGGAGCCGCCGTCGTTTGCCGCGCCCACGTTCCATTGAATCCAGGAAGAGGGTCTGGCACCTCTCCTCGCATACGGGATCAATCAGGACAATTCTGGGCGGAGCGTCCGGTCTTGTCACTATTGCCGTCTTCGTGCTGACAACGTCGGTCCCTGGAATGCAAGTATTTTATGATGTGTTCTCGCCGCTTGGTTGCCCCTGCCGCAAAATTTCCTGATTAAATTCTCGAAATCGCGTCATTTATAGCCGTCAATGGCCGTTCGGGCATGTTTCCTGATGAAGGTCGTCCAGAGTCGTCTGGAAGCCGCGTTTATTTCAATGGTCCGGAATTTGCTGGTTCCTCACAACCTGGGGGATAGCCTTTTGCACCGCACAAAAAGATGACACACTTCTTTGTCACCATCGCCTTGAATGGTGATTAAATGCCTGAACATGTGATTAAACGCCTGAGCCGGCGATTAAACGCGTCGGTCTGTGACTAAATCGCATATTACCCAACAGCCGAAGGTACACGAATGAACGGCATGTCCTTGATTCGACGACAGGCTCTCCCGGCTGGGCTGCGGCGGCTGGCAGGCGCAGCGCTGTTCGCTGTGATCGCGGCACCATGCCATGCGCAATGCGTTGCGCTGGCCGAGCGCGTCCCCCCGCTCGCCGTGCAGGCGTTTACCGCTTCCCCCGGATCGTTGTTGCAACAACTGCGCAACGACAAGGAAAAACTGGCGGGACGCCTCACCGGATATCTGGTCACCGATCCGGCACTGCTGCCTTCCGTTGCGAAGCTGGTGAACGAATCATCGGACAGGGATCGCGTGGCAATCGGCGCCGGTCTTTACAGGGCGGAGTTGCGCTGTCTTACCACCAAGCCCGAAGCGTCGCGGAAGATAAATGATTTCGTGCGTAAGCTGGGGAACCGCGCGGTCGTGATCGGCTACGCAGCCGAGTCCGAACAGCTTGGCGGGGCCGCTCCGTCCCAGGCTGGAACGCCGGCCAATAGCAGTTCCGGCCTGTTGACGGGAGAATGGAACACGGACATTGCCGATCCGTTTGCCAATGTGCCGCTTCCGCTCAGCCAATCTCGATACAATTGAGTTTGCAGATGTATCAACCACGAGACCAGTTCCAGGCACTCAAGAAATACGGCATCGAGATCGGCACCACCACACTGACCGTCGAGCGTGCCGTGGATATCGTGCGTCGGCAGTGGCCGCTGATCGCCTCATTCGTCGCAGGCGCATTGGCGCTGGTCGTCATCTATCTGCTGGTGGCAACGCCAATGTTTACGGCCAATGCCCGCATCCTGATGGATACGCGCCAGACTCAGGTCCTGGATAAGGATAGCGCCATCAACAGCGCCTTAATCGACACCGGATTTGTGGACAGCCAGGTCGAGATCATCGGCTCGGAAGACCTGATCCAGTCGGTTGTGCGACGCCTGCGATTGACGGAGGACCCTGAATTCAATGGGTCCGATCCCGGAATGCTGGCGATCATCATCGGTAAGGCGCTTACCATGTTCGGGTCCGATGGACCGCCCTCGAAGGAGCGGATCGAGCGCGTGGCCGTCGAGGCGGTGCAAAAAAACCTCAAGGTCGAACGCGTGCTCACGACCTACGTTCTGTCCCTCAACTTCCGTTCCAAAAATGCGGAAAAAGCCGCGCAGATCGCCAATGCGATCGCCGACACCTACATCGTTGGCGCGCTTGAGGCAAAATACCAATCAACCAAACGGGCCGGCGAATGGCTGCAGCAGCGTAGCGCCGAATTGCGCGAACAGGCCTCCGCGAGCGATCGCGCCGTCCAGACCTTCAAGACGGAGAACAACATCGTTGGCACCAGCCGCGGCTTGATGAGCGAACAGCAGCTTTCGGACGTCAATACCCAGCTCATTCAGGCCCGCGCTTCCACCGCCGAAGCCAAGGCTCGCCTCGACAGGATCGAAGCGATTTCGGACAAGGATCTGGCTCAGCCGACCGTCACCGACGCACTCAACAATTCGGTCATTACCCGGCTTCGCGCCCAATATCTCGATCTGGCGGGCCAGTACGCCGACTGGTCGACACGCTACGGCAAGGCCCATCAGGCATCGGTCAATCTCGCCAACCGCATGGAAGAGTTGCGCAAGGCCGTCGCCGACGAGGTCCGCCGCATCGCCGACGCCTACCGAAGCGATTACGCAATCGCCAAAAGCCGCGAATCGTCTCTTGAGGAAAACATGAAAGGACTGGTCGCCCAGGCCGGCAACACCAGTCAGGCCCAGGTGAAGCTGCGTGATCTCGAGAGCGCCGCGGATACCTATCGGAACCTGTACAATAACTTCCTCGAGAAACTTCAGCACGCGACACAAAATCAGAGCTTCCCGATCAGCGAAGCGCGTATCATCGGCACGGCCGTCAAGCCCGACAAGAAGAGCTCGCCAAAAACGCTCCTGGCGCTGGTCGGAGGCCTGTTCGGCGGACTGTGCTTCGGGTTCGGCGCAGCCTTCTCGAAAGAGCTGTTGAGTGACGTTCTGCGGTCTCCCAGCGACGTCGAGGACGAACTCGGCGTGAAATGCCTCGGCGTCCTCCCCGATCTGCGTCCGGAGAAGCCGACTTCGAAAAAGGCCCGCTTGCTGCTGCCGCACGATGGTTCGGCAACGAAAGGCAAGGACGTTTCACTTTCCCACTATGTCGTCGACCACCCGTTCTCGCGTTACGCCGAAACCCTCCGGAACATCAAGGTCTCCATCGACGTCGCCCGGCTGACCCGTGAAGTCAACGTGATCGGCATCGTCTCTTCGCTGCCTAAGGAAGGAAAAACCACGGTTGCCGCCAATTTCGGCCACCTGGTAGCCTTGACTGGTCACCGCACGCTGCTGATCGATGGTGATCTGCACACGCGCTCGCTGACACGCGAGCTGGCGCCGACCGCCAAGACCGGCCTGATCGAAGCGCTCAGGGATCCCCAGTCACTCGGTCAGCACATCAAGCGCAGCAAGGAGACCGGGCTGGATTTCCTTCCGTCTTTCGTCGCCTCGCGCATGGTCAATTCGGCCGACGTGATGGCCTCCAAGGCGATGGCGGATATGCTGGCGACGGTGCGCGAGAGTTACGACTACATTATCATCGATCTCGCGCCGGTGATGCCCGTGACCGACGCAAAGGCAATCGGTCACCTCCTCGATGCGATGGTCTATGTCATCGAATGGGGCCGGACGACGCGCAATGCGTTGCAGGAATCGCTGGCCAGCTCGGAAGCTATCCAGAAGAAGCTTCTCGGGGCGGTTCTAAATCGCGCAAATCCGAAGATGCTTAAGCGTATCGAGGCCTATAAAGGCTCACACTACAACAGCTACTATGTCGAAGGCGCCTGAGGCGGCGCTGTCGCATCGGCCATCCCGCCGTCCCTATCGCCGGCTCATGCTGGGCGCCAAAATCATTCTCGCCGCCGGCGCACTCGTTTGGGCGACGTGGACATTTCCTGACATCGGCGACCCCCGCGGTTCCGCTCGTTGCTGCCGGCCTCGCCCGCGGAGAAATACGACCCGGTCCGCCTGCGGGGAATGATTGTAGCGAAGCTCCCGGCAGCTCAGCGCCAATGTCGTTCGAAGACGCTGCGCGAATGGCTGCTCTCGCACATCGGGGTGACCGATGAAACGGTGCGTAGCGCCGATCAGCAGCCGGCGGACACCGACATCGTCGGCGTCAACGCCTTGAGCAAGGCGCTGATTAGGTGCGCTCCCACCGAATCCCTTGGCTGGCTTGGGATGTACTGACAGGAAGGCTTCAGACCGCGCGCGGTGACGTTGCTCGACCGGTCCGTCCTTCACGCCTTCTCTCTTCGATGCGGCGGGCCGGCTCGAGAGAAACTCTAGGCTGATCCAGTTCGACCTGCACGATGGCATTTGTGCGGGAAAAGCTCCGCCAAATACACGTGCCCCAATCGGGGCCTCAATGCGGCCGACAACATCGAGAAATTCCAGACCACGGGCGCCGGAAAGGCAAAATGACGCGTCAGCCAAGCCCGGGATAAGCGAGCATCCCGCTCAATAGGCGTCCTGATACATCATGACCATAGCGGTCCGGATAATGATCCGCATATCCAGCCAGATGCTCCAGTTGCTGACGTACCAGACGTCATACTCGACGCGCTTTTCCATCAGGTCGATGGTGGGCGTCTCGCCGCGGAAGCCGTTGACCTGCGCCCAGCCCGTCAAGCCCGGCTTCATATGATGGCGATACACATAGTTGCTGATCACCTGGTCGTAATAATTGTCATGAGCCAACGCGTGCGGTCGCGGACCAACCAATGACATTTCTCCGCGCAGCACATTCCAGAGCTGAGGCAACTCATCGATGCTGGTTTTTCGGAGGAAGCGGCCAACCCGGGTTACCCGCCGATCCTGCTTCGTTGCTTGCGTAACCGTGTGGCCATTCTCCGACACGGACATGCTGCGGAATTTCCAGATCTCGAACGGCTTGCCGTTGAAGCCGCGTCGGGACTGCCGGAAGATAACGCTGCCCTCCGAATCAAGTTTGATCAAAATCGCCGAAACGATCAACAGAGGCGCCAGCATCAGCAGGGCAATCGAGGCGAGGCCGATATCCAGGCATCGCTTCTGTACGCGTTCGAATATCGAAAGCGGCGGCCGCTGAATTTCGATCGCCATCGTTCCGCTGACCGGCATGAACGGTCGCGAAACCAGATCTGCGATCGGAAAATCGGGCAGCAGCCGGATCGGCTGTGGAACCTGGCGGAGCCGCTGACTCAGTTTCTGAAGCATCGGCAGTTCGTTCCAGTCGATTGCCAGAAGAAACTCCTCGGCGTTCGTCGTGCGCGACTGTCGAATGACATTCAATATCTCTTGATCGAGCGCGGCGTCGTCCTGCGTCGCGTTCAACACGAAGTGACGCACGACGTCGAAGCCGTTCTTTCGCAAATCCTTGAAGCGATTCGAGGTGAAATCGAGCGCCTTCAGGCTGAGCAGCACGACCCTGCGGTCGATCAGATGACCCTTTGCCAGGGAAGACGCCAGGCCAACGCGCCAAACCGCCCGGTGCGCGCCCAGGCCGATCAGTCCGGTAATCGCGAACACAATGGTCGTGCCGCGCGAAAGGCTCGTCGTCGATTTCAGAAGAAAGGCGATGAGCGCCAGAATCCCCAGCGAGACCATCCAGACGAATACAACCTTCCGAGCCTGCCACATTCCGTTGAACAGACGATGGCTGTCGTAGACGCGCTGAAAGAAAGCGATTGCGACGAACGCAACACCGACGATCAGGCCCGCACCAATCGGAGTTTCCTGATCCGCAGGCGCGCCCATAAACTGGCGATATATGACGCCTGCCACGAGATAGCTCAGCACGATCAGAAGGAAATCGCCGCTGATGAGGAAAATCTGGAAGGGCCGCTGCAGGGATGCGCCGCGACTCGCGATTGTCGCGTAGACGTCTTCGGAACCATATGTTGCTGCAGACATCTCAGGCCCTCGTCACTACACTACCGTAACCGCCGACATGTTTATTTAATTATCGGCAGGTAACGCACGACATCAAATAAACCGGATTTCCGACATCGCGGCGGGAGACTGCTAACCAATCGCAGCGAGAGTGTGGCACCGCACCCAAAAAATCAAATGTATTTCGCATCGCATCAATGCGACAATTAAATCATCAAAACGCTGCCATTTAAATATTCAGTATTGGCGTTCCACGCACAAAAATTACTAAAAATAGGGCAATTTTCCTGCCGCGGTCACAATTGTGATAATCGCGTCATGATGCCGATAATTGCGGTCGCGTCTGCACCGGTAAATGCGCTTACCGAGATAGCGATTCGGCGTCGATGCGCGGATGGGCCAATTGATGCCAGGCCCACGATGACCTCACCACCGTCGTCAGATCCGAGCAGGCAGGAAGAAAGCCGAGATCAGCCCGAGCTGCCGTCGGATCGGCGACCAGAATGGGCGGGTCGCCGGGCCGACGCGGCTTCGTCATCAGTGGAATGTTGAGGCCTGTTTCGCGCTCAATGGCCGCCAGCACTTGACGCACCGAGAAGCCAGAACCCGTGCCAAGGTTGTAGCGCCCCCCCGGAGAGCCGTTCAGCAGGGCACCGACCGCACGAACGTGTGCTGCAGCCAGATCCACCACGTGAATGTAGTCGCGTATCGCCGTGCCATCAGGGGTCTCAAAGTCATCCCCGTAGATCGCAAAGTCGCTGACATGACCTTGCAGAGCCATCATCGCGCGCGGAATGAGATGGGTCTCCGGATCACGGAATTCGCCGATGGATCCCGACAATTCCGCGCCACAAGCGTTGAAATAGCGCAGGCAAAACGAATTCATGCCATAGGCAGAGCGATAATCCGCCAGGATTTGCTCGATCATCCATTTCGAAACACCGTAGGGGTTCACGGCAACGCCGGCGGCACCCTCGCTGATCGGATCGCTACCTGCGTTGCCGTAAACCGCTCCGGTGCTCGAAAAGACAAGGCGACGGCAGTTCTGCTCGAGCATCGCTTTCAACAGCGACACCGTTCCGCATACATTGTTCAGATAGTATTTCTGAGGCGCATGTACGGATTCGCCCACCTGGCTGAATGCCGCAAAATGCATCACGGCCGCGATATCGTGGGAAGCTAACGTTTCGGCTACGCGCCGCGTGTCATTGACGTCGCCCTCGACAAAAGGACCCCACTTCACGAAGCTGCGGTGGCCGGTCGACAGATTATCGAAGCATACCGGGACATAGCCGGCCTCCGACAGCGCCTTGCAGCAATGAGCGCCGATGTAGCCGGCGCCTCCGGTCACCAGAATCGCAGGGCCTTGGGACACATATTTCTCCACGAGAGCAGCAGTTGGGTTCGGTCAGATTGACGTTGGCATCGCGCTCAGCTCGCCGCCTTCGCCTGGCGTCCGACGCTTTGATACAGGAATCCCCTGCTGGTCAGATCGTCGGGGCTGTAGATGTTTCGCAGATCGATCACGACAGGTGCCGCCATATCCTGCTTTAGCCGGTCGAGATCGAGGGCGCGAAACTGCTCCCACTCGGTCACAATGACCAGAGCGTCGGCGCCCTCCGCGCAGCTGTAGGCATTTTCGTGGTATTCGATGTCGGGCATCTCAATTCGCGCCTGCTCCATGCCGACCGGATCAAAGGCCCGAACCGTCGCGCCCATGTCGCGGAGCGCCGTAATCAGCGGGATAGACGGGGCTTCTCGCATGTCGTCGGTATTCGGTTTGAAGGTCAAGCCGAGAACCGCGACGGTTTTTCCGCGAAGATTGCCGCCGAATGGCGCGGCCACCTTGCGGGCCATGGCGCGTTTGCGGGTGTCATTGACCGAATTTACCGCTTCCAGAATCCTCAAGGGGACATCGTAGTCCTGCGCCGTCTTGATCAGCGCGCGGGTGTCCTTGGGAAAGCACGACCCGCCAAAGCCCGGACCGGCATGAAGGAATTTTGATCCGATGCGATTGTCCAGACCGATGCCGCGGGCAATCTCCTGAACATCCGCGCCGACTTTTTCCGCCAGGTCGGCGATTTCGTTGATGAACGTGATCTTGGTGGCCAGAAATGCATTGGCCGCATACTTGATGAGCTCGGCGGTACGACGCCCGGTGTACATGATCGGTGCCTGATTCAGGTAAAGCGGCCGGTAGATTTCGCCGATCACCGCGCGCGCGCGAGGATTGTCGGTGCCCACGACGATGCGGTCTGGATGTTTGAAATCACGCACGGCCGCACCTTCGCGCAGAAACTCCGGGTTCGACGCGACGGCTATGTCAGCCGAAGGATTCTCCTGCGCCATGATTCGCTCCACCTCATCGCCGGTGCCTACCGGGACCGTCGACTTGGTGATGATGACCGTAAAGCCCTTGACGAACTTGGCAATTTCTCGAGACGCGGCGTAAACATAGCTGAGATCCGCGTGACCATCGCCGCGCCGCGACGGCGTTCCCACCGCGATAAAGACAACGTCCGCTTCCCCTACCGGCTCCGCAAGATTGGTTGTGAAGACAAGTCGGCCTGCCCGCGCGTTGGCTTGGACGACGCGGTCAAGATCGGGCTCGAAGATCGGAATTTCACCACGCTGTAGCGATGCGACCTTGGCCTCGTCCTTGTCCACGCAGGTGACGTGGTGTCCAAAGTCGGCAAAACAGGCCCCTGAAACCAATCCAACGTATCCCGTTCCCACAACAACAACGCGCATGAGCTGAACACTTTCTTTCCGGCATTTAATTTCCCGACAAGGAGGGCTTTAAATTAAACATGGCGGCGGGTCAAAGCCTACCCACTCACCCGAACAGGCTGTCGATTTCACGGCAACCCGCTCAAAATCCGGAATTTTTCAGCAAACACAGCACCCGATGTCATAACTATTCACGGCATCGCGCAAAAAAGATCGGAACGAAACGCGGAGCCGAAGATTAAATACGTTGTTTTGATCGATTTGACTCGATCCCGAAGGTCTGCTGCGCCCGGCGGCTGTCGGCGAACGCGCAAACCAGCGGCTTCGTGTCGGAATTTCGGGCAATTTCAATGGGTTAAATTAAGCCAATTTTAGGAAGGCCCGCGTTAAGAAGCACTGTCGTTGTATGGAGTAGGTGGCGTGACCACGCTGGCGATTTGCAGTGCGTTGATTGGATTATTTCTTGGAATTTGGTTCCGGTTTCTGGTTCTGGTTCCCATCCTTTTCGTAGGATCAATTTCGCTGGCAGCGATTTCGATGACGCAGGGCCAGACCCTTCTCCAGGCCATTTCGGCCGTAATGGTTTTCGCGGCGCTTGTGCAAGTCGGGTACGTGTGTTCCACGCTAATCAGCTCGGTCGCAAGGGCTCCCCGCGCCACCCGGGCCGTGCCCCATGCTGCCGGAGTTGTCGTTGTCCGGAAGTCCTGAGCGTCTGTAGCGGCCGACTGTAGATCGACGGGCGTCCCGGACACCCGTGGGGCAGCACCTGACAGCGGTTGCTTTCGAACGTACGGATAAACCCAACCCTGCGTCCTGCCAAACCGACATCGAGGTGTTATATATTCATCCTGGGCGATCAATGCCAAGGTGAAGATACGCTCGAGCACGGAGCACCTTTGAGAGTATATTATCCTGATGCTGTCAGCACTACGCCTTGCAAAGCCGGTGGCGAAACCAAGGCTACCGGACGGGGTACGGATATACGCCATCAGCGATATTCACGGCTGTGCGCATCTGCTCGATCAAATGCTCCGGGTCATCGACGCCGACGTTGCGCATAGCAGGCCATATCACGCGATAGAAGTCTTCATGGGCGACTATATCGACCGCGGTCCGGATTCGCGCGCGACGCTCGATCTCCTGATAGAGCGGTCGCGGCGTGGCAACACCGTCTTCTTGAAAGGCAATCACGAGGCCTTTCTTGCTAACGTCTTTCGCGATCCCGGCCGCATGGGGAGTTGGTTTCAAGTCGGCGGGCTGGAGACATTGATGTCCTACGGACTTTCTCCGTCGGCCAATCCAGACGGCGACGAGCAGCGTGAATTATTGAGAGAATTATCCGAGGTGCTACCGGCACGCCATCGTGACTTTTTGGGGCGCCTGCGCCTCAGTTACTCCTGCGGCGATTTCTTTTTTGTTCATGCCGGTGTTCGGCCGGGCGTGCGCCTGGCCGAGCAACGGGAGGAAGACCTGCTGTGGATTCGAGAGGATTTTCTTCAGTGTAAGACGCGTTTCAGCAAATATATCGTTCATGGTCATACACCGGTTCGCAGTGCCGAGATTTTGGCAAACCGTGCCAACATTGATACGGGGGCATACGCCACCGGGAATTTGACGCTGCTTTCAATTCAGGGATCCAGCTTGCTGGCCATATGAGCATTGCTGCCCGCACAATGGCGTTCAAAACCAATTAGCCTGCCGTTTCGCCGCCGTGGCTTCAGACGACACCGTCCGGAATCGTCAGACTGAAGCGTCCGCCGGGTAGCGCAAAAGGCTGATCGAGGCGGTGCACGGCGCCATACCGGCCGACGTCATTCTCTTCAGGAATCTGCGGATTGCTCAGAACTTGGGCTGGGAAGCTGGCCGTACTTCAACTACGGCTAAAGTAATCACGCACGAAGCAACGGCTATCGGGCGGCAAAAAGGGGAGGATGTTCCATGCGTGTTGGGATCGAGATCAACTTCGCCCTATGGGGTATGATCATCTGCGGGGTGATCGAGGCGCTTCAGACCTTTCCTATCCCGTAAAGCGTCGACGTCGTAACCGCGCCTTGCCTGAAAGCCAGTTCCGGGAATGAGCCCGGCGCGAAGTTCGACGCTGACCTGTCACGAGAGATCGGCACAGATCCCCGACGGACTGTGATCCGTTGGAACAGCGAAGCGCCTATGCGGCGGGCCTGAAGTCCGGAAACCGGCTGAGCAACGCAGCTTTCAAGAACCTGAAATGGGCTATTGTCGTCGCCAGTTCATTGAGGCGGCGCTGCCCGTTGGCGATCTCGTTGCTGAACAGGGTTTGGTGATGACTGTCGAGCGGATCGCGCTCCAGATATTCATCGGTTCCGTTTCCGAACGTCACCGCGGCACGGGCCAGGACATCTTCCACACGCCGGCCCAAGCCCGACTGCTCCAGTTCCGCCTCGCGAATGGCAACGTCCAGGGCGTCCAGGACGGAACTGACCCGCGAACGGTCGGTGTCGGTATCACGTCCGACCGAGCGCACCCTGAAATCCCGGTCACCCTTTTGCGCTCGAGCCCGTGAGAGCAGCTGAAACATCATTTAATGCTCCTCTCGTTGCGCCGCCAAAGCAGCATCATGCCTTAAGTCACCCGAGCCTGGTTAATAATTATTTAATTCCAGCGACAGCCGGGTGCATCTTCTCCTCAAAAGTCGTTGATCTAAAATTCGGATCGCACAACTGACGCCACTTGAGGCATCCGTCCATTGCTGCTCTGCGCACGTCGATATGTGCAGATCACTGGCGCCCATGCCCACCGACCATCGCCAATCGTGAGATACGGGACCTGCCCTGCCAGGCGCGCGTGATGCCCTGCACGGAATCCCAACCACATCCGGGCTCAGGAGCTCCGGCATCCTGCCAACCGTCAGGCAAGAAGCCAGAACACAAAGTTCAGGAAGATGGAGCCGAGAAAGTATATCCACGCTGCCATCACCAACAAGATCAACCCAAGAAACCCTCCGCTGAAGAATTTCTCCTTGGCTCTGACGACAAACGGGATTCTTTCCGGCCGCTGCAGCATTTTTTGGCGCTCTGCCTGCTTGGTGGAATCAAAAGCCAGGGATGGAATTTGATCAACTCGTGGCACCGCACTAGCGGCGCACTGTGTTCAACAAATGTCTTTCGCCCGACGTATCAAAATAAAACTGGAGATTGCATGAAGTCTGCGTTTGGGGTTGAACTTTAAAAACGTGCGAGAGTAATATCTATTTAAATTTTGCGGGCAAGATAACTCTCGCGACATTGTACCCAGGTCCGTTTATCCCCGTTCTCGACGGACAAACCTTCCCGCAGATCGATCATGCAGCAGGCCGCTCTCAGCGACAGATATGTGGATTTTGCCAATCACTGCCTGCAGCTGGCCGCCGCGACGACCGATGAGCAGTCGCGCCGGATACTACGCGAGATGGCAACCAAATGGCTCGAATTGGCCGAGATGGCGCTGGCCGGTTAGCTCGATGAGCGCGGGCTGCTGGTTTGTCAGCGTGTCCGGCCGACACGTTTTGCGCCCGACCACTCGCACGTGATGCCGTCGCGCGTGAGATACCCGCCGCAAGAGTTCGCGCCGCAATGAAGAGCGCCCTGGTAGCGGCTCGGTCTACCGGGTAGACGCGCGCTTGCGCTTGCCGCGATCAATCAGAAAGTCATTCATCTTCTTGCCGGCCTTGAGCTGCAACACCATCCAGCGCGGCTGCTTGCCCCGTCCGGCCCATGTTTCGGACGGATCCGATGGATTCTGGAATTTTGGCAGAACCGGAGGATATTTTCGGCGAGCGCTTCGACGTTCCGCTACTTGCAGATCCGGACGACTGACCTTTGGCATTATGCCGCTGTTGAGCTTCGCAAGACGTTGTTCCAGCTCACGTTTCTCATTGGTTATTTTTTCGGCCAGGATATTGCCGACTTGCTCATGAAGGGCCCACAACTCATCCATGGATAAGGACGAGAGATTGAATTTGCCGAACTTCATTTCTTCTCCCCGCAGTATTTTTCTTTGGCGAGTATTTGTTCGCTCAGTTGTAATTCACGTTCAAGATTCCCCAAATTACCACATTTGATTAGAGGGAATACGGTTTTGGTGCATAAAAAATTTCGCACCATGGCGATCTTGCGGGATAAATTTGCTGCGACAAACAGCTTTGAGGTGTAGCTTATAACAACCGCAACTTTTATAGTCTGACTGCAGCCTGTGCAATTTGCTCGCGTCGGGGCACCCGCCGGGCGAGCCCCCGTCCTGCCGGCGCGACCCATGCGGCGCGCGCCCATGGGCCACGCTTGCAAACAAGGCGCTGCAGGATTTCAGGTCCGGAGACCAGACCTTACCTCAGACCAGACCTGCCTCAGACCAGACTTTGCCTCGGGGCGCACCTTCACCAATCAGGTACACCCATCATTCCCCGGCTTTCGCGCGGCGGCAACGATGGAAAAAGTCGCTAGCGCATGCGTCCGTTCGATCGAAGCCTGCCTCGCTCCTGCGGCGCGAATGACTGACGTTGTCGAAGCGATATCGCGCGGCGCAATGCCAGATTTTCCTCGAGTCGCAGCGCGAGTTGCAGGCGCGTTTCATAGATATTGCGGAGAGAGGAATCCTGGATTTGAATTTCACGCCCCAGGTGTTCACCGGTGGAGAGATTCCGTTCGTCATCAGATCGCATGGGTGAACTCATCTGCTTCTATTCCACTCTGTTGGCGACGACTTATTGGCGCAGAGTTGCGACAAAAAAGCGACGAACTGCGCAGTTCCCTCGCACAAGATTTTCGAAGCATAAGACGTGCCATTCGAACTGATTTTTCCCTGCATTCGACTCATGCATTCAATGGAGAAAATAGATGCGCGCAGGATTTGAATATCGGAACATCGAAGCCCCTGAGATAAGTTCAATCGTGCCAGAGCGTTGAGCGGCGTGGAACTTGTTCCGCCGATCCACCTTCGGCTGCGAGCCAAAGGCACCAGCCGGTTTCGTGTTTGCGATAAAGCTCGAGCCAGCGCTTCTGTTCGGGCGTGCTCGGTTCCTCAGAGTTCCACGCTTCGTTGCCGGGATCGCCGACAAGCGAATGGTGTTCCAGCCGTTCGAACTCGCTCGTCTCCTCGATGGTCAGCCCGATCAGGGTGTAAGGCTGCGAGGCATTGGCCTGATATCGCCTTGGAAAGATTCTTCGCTCACTGCTCACGCGCACCACTCCACCAAGCAGCCCCGCATGGATGCTAATGCTTTCGCAAATTCGTTTCGCGGTGAAAGAGTTATCTGTCGTCGGAAGTTTTAGGCAACGCGTGCTTACGAAGCGCTCATCGTGGCCGTCCGATGCAGCATGGTCCGGAGATCGGCCGGCCTGGATCGTTCGCGTGTTGGGGGTTGGCCGCGTCGCGCCGCGGTCCATCGTCGGCACAGCAGGCCATACGCTTGGCCCATCGCCTGCGCGGGTCATCGATTTGCCGGTGCCGAATTGTCGCGATGTCCTGGCATCCCGGCGGCGGTAAAGAAAAACCCTTCCAGGTCGCTGACCTGGAAGGGCTATCTTGGTTGCGGGGATAGGATTTGAACCTATGACCTTCAGGTTATGAGCCTGACGAGCTACCGGGCTGCTCCACC
>JBOHIT010000411.1:0-7297 GCA_050726155.1 Bradyrhizobium sp. | reverse complement strand
CCATCGGACCGCTGATCAATATGGCGGCCGTCGAAAAAGTGGGGAGCATGTTTCGGATGCGATCGCTAAAGGCGGCCGGGTCGCAGTCGGCGGCAAGCGGCATGCGCTGGGACGCACGTTCTTTGAGCCGACCGTACTGGGGGATGCGACACCGGACATGCTGATCTTCCGTGAGGAGACATTCGGGCCTGTGGCGCCGGTGTTTCGGTTCGAGACCGAACATCAGGCGATCCAGCTCGCCAATGACACGGAATTCGGTCTCGCGGCATACTTCTACGGCCGCGACATCGGACGCATCTGGCGCGTGGCCGAAGCGCTCGAATACGGCATCGTCGGCATCAATGAGGGATTGATTTCGACCGAGGTCGCGCCTTTCGGCGGCATGAAGGAAAGCGGCAACGGTCGCGAGGGCTCGAAATACGGCATCGAGGATTATCTGGAGATCAAATATTTCTGCATGGCGGGATTTGAGTCATCATGCAGGGCAGCGCGGCCGCACTTACGGAGGCATCACGAGACAAAAAACATCGATCTTTTTCACTTGCCGAATATAGATAACGACATTATCTATGCCGTTACCCTTGAAGGCGGGTGGTGCCTGTTTCCTCCCTAGACTTGGGCCGCTGCCGCTTTGCAGCGGCCCGTTTTTATCGGAGCCTCAGTAATGACCTAAGTGCCATGCCGGGTCATGATTTAACCTCAGTCCAGTCGAGGCGGGCCGGAATCTTCGCGAACCCCGGTGAGGATTGCGCACATTCTTGTAGTGCTTTGAACATTTCTTCTGGCGCTTAGCTCGGCGTTTCGTCAGCCAATGCACGCTCGGCCTTGTGATCGGCGGCCAAACGTTCTGCCCGCATCAAGTGGCGCCGAAGCCGTTGAAGATGTTCTGTCATCTCCCGCTTGGCGTCTTCCGCGTTGCGTCCGGAGATGTATCCGACCAGGCGACGCCGGTGCGCGACAAGATTGGGAAAAACATCGAGGTTCGACTGTTCGACCTGCTGCAGCACGATGTCCGTGAGTGCTTCGATGATTACCTGAAGGACGGTATTATCGGTCGCTTGTGAAACGAGTCGATAAAATTCGGCGCTAATTGCGAGGCGATCCGAAACGGCTCCAGTTGGCGGAAGGCCCGTCAAGCGGTCAACGTTTTTTTCTAGCGCGGCAATCGTCGTGGGCCGGATACGCTCGCAGGCAAGCTGCATGGCGATCTGCATGACGAGTGTCCGGGCCTCGGTCAAACTATCGAGTGAAATGCGACCCAGATAGAACATGTCGCGGATCGAGCGGGTGACCAGATCAGGATCACCTTTCAGGATGAAAGCGCCACCCTTTGAGCCCTTCTGCAGGCCGACAACGCCCGCGATCTCGAACCTTCTCCCCATCGAAAGCCGCTCGTCGGTCGTAAAGGACAATATGTCTGGCTTCGGTTGTCCGACGCCGTTGCTGCCGACCGCCCGAGCTCGCATCAGGGACCTTTGCTGGCGTGATCGCGCGTGACGCCAGCACGACGCCGAGCAGCCAGATGCAACCCCGAACGAACGCGTGATGCGACTCTGTTGAATTGGAGGACGAGACTTTGGCTCAAGATGCAAATTTGGATGTGACGCCGACGATAGGAAACATATTGTATCCTAATCTGCTGAAGGGAAACGTCGCGGTCGTGACGGGGGCCGCACAGGGAAATGGCGCGGCGATCGCGCGCGGCCTGGCCCGATATGGTGCACGAATCGCGGTGGCGGATCGCGATGAGCAAGGCGCGCGAGCAGTTGCGGACTCCATTACGGAGAATGGCGGCGAAGCATCAGCCCTTCATCTGAATGTGGCTGATATGGAGGGATGCGAGCGAGGCGCTGCGGCGATCGCGCGCGAACTCGGCCCGGCGTCGATCCTCGTCAACAATGCCGGAATCGTTCGCCGCGTTGGAATTGAGGAGGACATCTTCCTCGACTCGGTCAAGGACCAGTTCTCCGTCAATGCGCTGGGCTCGGCCCAGATGGTCAAGGCGCTATTGCCGCAACTGCGCGAAACGCGGGGACGCATTGTCAATATCGGCTCGATCGCGAGCTTCAACGCGACCACTGGCGGCATCGGCTATGGCCTGTCGAAGGGCGGCGTCCTGTTGATGACGAAGACGATGGCGGCCGAACTGGCGCAGTATGGCATCCGTGTTAATGGCATCGCCCCGGGCATCATCATCACGCCCATGACGGAGCCGACGCGCAACAATGCTGGCGTGGCGGCTCGTTATTTGGAGCATATCCCGCTCAATCGTTTCGGGGAGGCCGATGAGCTGGTCGGTCCCGTCGTGTTCCTCGTCTCGACCCTGTCCTCATATGTTACAGGCGTGATGCTGCCGGTTGATGGCGGCTACCTGGCGATCTGAGAGCGTTGCAGGGCTGAAACGTCGCAATAGCGTCAGCCGACCCAAACTCTCGAAAGGTTAGCGTGACTGCCTGCGCGCGGATGCAGACCTTTGCGCTGCGATGACACAAAGAATGTTCGAAGGGTTGACGCTGCTCGTCGCAACGCAGCCCGGGACGTCCAAAGCCTCCGCAAGAAGCAGCGATAGGTCCTCGCGAAACGTACGAGAGCCGTCAGCGATAAAACTATTGCCGCGAACGGTGCTTACAATAGCAGCGCGACAAGCGGGTGAATCTGATTACAGAGTGATCGCAAGCACATATGAGTTCGCAGCTTTATTCTGAATGGCGCACCCGACACGGTTCGAACGTGTGACCTTTGCCTTCGGGGGGCTAGGCTAAGCGGCTTGTTTCGGCAGACGACCTCTGGCCGGCGATACAACGGTTCGATCGGCCATGTGAGGGGCCTCGATCAATCGACGGTCATTGGCTTTAACACCATCGATAGAGGCTGCACGGGCGCGGTCTTCGCATTCTCTGGCGTAGGCTTCAACGAGCTCAGCATCTTGTGGAGACAACATGCTCGCAATCCGGCGGGCTTGTCCCGCGCGTGCGTGCCACAGCAAAGTTTCCGACAGGGTCGCGTTGGTCATCATGAGAATCGCTGCTTCTTCAATGGCAAAATGGTGACGGCTCGAAGGTGAAAGTTCAATGCTTGAAATTATTCTGGAATCGAGTCCGTCAGGTTGATTCTCGACGATCGGAGCAGGGCGATGGCCTCGCGGGTGCGTGCGGATTGCGGACGGCCATTGGGCCGGGCAGGCATGGCCGGCTTTTGAAGCACCGGCAAATGGCCGGTCAATTATTGGTGGAAAGGTCGAACGCGGGGAGCAACTCCCATTCTGACAAAAAGAAATTCTGTAGCGAACTCAACCGCCCGGAAAGCTGAGAGATGTCAGAATGGCTTTTGAAAACATTGCGGAAATCCGGAGACTTCCAAGCTGAATACGAGGGTTCGATTCCCTTCACCCGCTCCAATAATCTCAGGCACTTACAGCCCGATCAGCCTTCCATTCGGACAAGCAGGCTGATGCTCATTCGGACAAATGGCCGTCTTTTGTTCGAGATGCGCGGCGCTTTCTCGCGCCGTTAACGATTTGTCGTGTCGTGCGCTTGGTGTACTTCGGCAATACCTTCACCGTGGTGTGGCGGCCCTGCGCCAGCATCTCAGCCATGTACGAGGATCAAATTTGAAACGCATCTCGCGAGAAGATTGGCCCGCATGGCATGTAGCGGTTGAAACGCCGAAAGCTATTTTACCGCGCTACTGCTTTGAATTTTTTGAACATCGTGCGTACTGGGGAACTGGCATGAAGACAAATCACGGCATTGCCGTGTCGCCAGAGCCGCTGATGGAACACGCCGAACTCTTCCGTGAGGCAGGTTCAAATTTTAGCATCGAGGCCATTCCCGCTTTCGAGTTCAAGTCAGAAAACAAAAGTCTACTCGTCGCTGACGTACATACCGTTGGTGCAGCGCTACTTAGAGCAAAATGGGATGGTTCAAAGGGATTATCAAATTATCTCAGATCGAAGATGATGTTTTCCGTCGATCCAGATGAGAAATGGCCGCCCGATAATTTTAGTTACAGGCAATGGTGTTCGCGTCACAATGATGCGCACAAGCTCCATTGGAGATCGATTGATGCCAAGCCAAAAGTGGCAGAGTCGCACATCTTCGATCAACTCGCGCAACTGCGAGCCTTTTTTAATATCGGCGGATGAAAGCGCGGGTCCTGTACTCTTACGCCATGCGGGGTCGCCCTGCGCACCCGGGGTGATTAGGGCCAGAAATTTTTAAGGGAGTTGAGGTTTAAATTCCTAGAAAATTCGCAACAACCCGTTCGACCTGTCGTGGCGTCGTAGTTGTCCGGATGCGGATATGTTTGTGGTGGAAAAAAAGCAATTCTACAGCCTTAGAGGGATGTGGGCAGCTACTTTAGTACCAGAACGGGTGCTATTGGGGGGGTGACCGCATCGGATTCAGTGCGCTCGCTCTCTGCGTCCTTGGAAAGGAAGACCCGGCGTGAAGCTAAAAAGCGTTCGAGTCGAAAACTTCCGTGGTGTGCGCTCGGCGGTTTTGAGCGATCTGGGGGAGATGGTCGTACTAGCCGGTCAGAATGGGTCGGGTAAATCATGCATTTTGGATGCGATACGACTCCTCAAATCTGTTTATGGGGGCTACCAGCCGAATGAATTCCATCAATGGTTTGGCGAATTCCAAATTAATTTTGCGAACGATCCACGGGCGTTTGCCACGATCCTCAATGATCCAACCAAGCCTCTAATTTTGCAGATCGAGGTGGAACTTCACGACGAGGAACGTCGTCATCTGAAACAGCGTGCAAATGAACTGATCACAATGCAGGTCTGGAGAACACTTGTGCCAGAACTCAGTGGTTGGCGCAGCTTGGATGCTGCACCCTTTACAGCTCAATATAGAAGCCGCCAATCGGAGGTGGAGGAAACGGCGAAGCTAGATCAGGATTTGTTCAATGCTGAAATAGATCGGCCGACTATCTTAGCACGTCTCGTTGCCGAGCCCGGGCAATTGCCTGAATTCGCTCCGTCGAAAGTTCTAGAATTGATGTTCACGAATTTCGATCCAGAGCACGTTGGTGTCATCGACTATCATGGTGCTCACCGCACGTTCAACCGCGAGCAAATGTCAATCTAAATGCCGTCGAGGAGCAGCGAAAACAAAGCGTTCTCTATAACTACAACACCAAGTATAACAACGTGAAGAGCGAGATGGCGGCGCTTTATGTGCGAGAGGCTCTGGCTGAAAAGGCCGGAGTCAAAGTAGATGGGCAAAGTTCGCTCACTGATACTTTAAAAGAGCTTTTTGCGACATTCTTCCCAGAAAAGGAATTTCTCGGGCCTCAGCCGCGTCCAGACGGCAGCTTGTATTTCCCCGTGAAGGTTGGCGGCCGAGAGACGCATGATCTTGATGACCTTAGTTCTGGCGAGAAAGAGATTTTATACGGCTACCTGCGACTTCGGAGTTCAACACCCAAACACTCTGTGGTCCTGCTTGACGAACCTGAACTGCATCTAAATCCGAGACTGACACGCAGTCTGCCGGATTTTTATCACAGACGCTTAGCGAAAGAGCTGGGAAATCAGGTTTGGCTGATCACCCATTCGGACGCGATTCTAAGGGAAAGCGTTGGACGGCTGGGCGTGTCAGTGTTCCATATGAGCCCAAGTGCACACTTGCATGCTGGACAGGATCAGGCCCACCGCGTCGAAGCCGATCAGGACCTTGAGCGCGCAGTCATCGATTTGGTGGGTGATTTAGCCGCCTATAACCCAGGAGCGAAGGTAGTAATTTTCGAAGGCGAGGACTCGGATTTTGACGTGAGGATGACCTCGGAGTTGTTTCCTGACCTACTTGCGAGAGTGAATGCCGTTTCGGGCACTAACAAGACCCGGGTGCGGGGACTTCACGCGCTGTTAGAGTCGCTGGTAGAAGCGGATCGACTTCCGTCGATGCGCGTCTATTCGATAACAGATAAGGATTCCGACAAAGGGACCGTTGTTGGGACCACGCAGTTCGCTTGGGATGTGTATCACATAGAAAACTATTTGCTCGTCCCAGAATTCATCAAGAGTGCTCTGAATGATCTGCTGGGCGGGAAGGGCGTTCCCTCGGAGCAGGCAATCGAAAACGAACTTGTCCAATGCGCAAAGGAAACACTGGTGTCCTTGGTAGTGCACGATACTTGCGATGTCGCCAATCGTGAAATCATTACGGCGATCAGCACTAAGATCGATCCGAAGTCAGCAAATCCCGGGCAAGCGGTGTCAAACGCAATTCAAGCGTCTAGAGCTAGAATCGACCAGTTAATCCAGAGCAGTCTTTCCCTTGCGGCTCTTGAGGGAATGACCCAAGCCCATCAACAGCGTTTTCAGGTTGATTTGCAAAATGGCGAGTGGAAGAAGTCCTTTCGAGGGCGTGACATCCTGAGACTTTTCATTGGACGCCACGGTGGAGGCGTAAAATACGAGGCATTTCGAAACGTGATCATTGCTCGAATGAGGGATAAGGGTTACCAGCCGCCCGGCATGAAAGAGATTCTGGACCAGATTCTTGCACCACAACTTTTAGTAAGATCGTCCTAGCCAGAAAACACTTCACCGGCTGCGGGCCGGTATATTCAAAGTCCTTTCGGCGTGGTTGAAAAAATACCCTTTGGCGTTCGGACAAGCCGGAATAACCGTGAGTGTTCAATGCAGGCATTGGAGACAATTTGTCCGAACGGCTCTTGATAACATTGAAGGATCGACACCCTTCCAAGCTGAATACGAGGGTTCGATTCCCTTCACCCGCTCCAGCTTTTTCATAGATTTAGCGCGAGGGACGGCCCTCTTTTGATGATCTCATTCTGACAAAGGCAGCTTTACATTTTCTGTTGCTCGCATTTCGACCGACTGTTTTTCGTATCTCGCATATTCCCACACCGCTTTTTCAGACGGGTGCGAACTCATCAAAACCGAAGATTTTGGTTTGGAGAAGCGGTGTTGAACGCGCGTGCGGCGATCGGCGGCGATGGCGTAAAATTAGGATAGACGGAATATGACGCGCGCGAAGTTTGCGCAGATGAAATAGCCAAACGGTTAGCCAGTAGTGACGCTTGCGAGAGTGAGCAGGACCTCAGTTCCAAAGGTTTCGAGATTGAAGTCGTGCAGCGACTTGAATGCCATCACCGAAAAGGTTTCGTTCTTCGGTTTCGACGAACTGGTTCGCGTCCCTTCGGATGATCTCGACGCCGCCCCGCCCGTTGCGAAGGAGACCATCAGCGCGCGAATGAGGGCACCCTCGTCACAGGCATCGCCCTCGAACGTCGCGGTTCACGCCGTCACGGCCTTCTGGGC
>JBOHIT010000410.1:0-6129 GCA_050726155.1 Bradyrhizobium sp. | reverse complement strand
GCAATATGACGATGGCAATGTCGTCCGCAGCTCGGTGGGTGTGGGCTTGATCTGGGCGTCGCCGTTCGGCCCGCTGCGCTTCGACTATGCGGTCCCGATCACCAAGGGTAAGTATGACCGCGTGCAGCAATTCAAGTTCGGCGGCGGCACATCGTTCTAGTTCCAACAACCGGCCGGACTGCGACGGGTGGAATGGCGCAGCCGATGTTCTTCAAGCAACCGCCTTCGTCGACGCTGGCTGACATTGCCGCGCTGACGAAGTCGGTATTGGTCGACCCCGCACGGGGCGGCCACACCATCCGGGGCCTCGCGTCGCTCGACGAAGCCGGCCCGATGCATCTGGCGTTCTTCGACAATCTCAAATACGCCGACCAGCTTGCCGCGACCAAGGCCGGTGCCTGCCTGGTCAGCCCGCGTTTTGAAGCCCAGGTTCCCGCCGATGTCGCGGTGCTGCGGGCCGCCCAGCCGTTCCGCGCCTTTGTGACGATTTCGCGCGCGTGGCACGAAGATGCGCTGCGGCCGCAGACCTGGTTCGACAATGACGGCATAGCGCCGTCGGCGATCATCGACCCATCGGCCCATCTGGAAGACGGCGTCATCGTCGATCCGCTCGCGGTGATCGGCCCGCGGGTCGAGATCGGGGCCGGAACGGTGATCGGCGCCGGCGCGGTGATCGGGGCCGATGTCCGGATCGGCCGGGACTGCAATGTCGGTGCACGGACCGCGATCCAGTTCGCCCTGATCGGCAACAACGTTCTGATCCATCCCGGCTGCAGCATCGGGCAGGACGGCTATGGCTTCATCTTCTTCGGCCCCGAGGGCCATCTGAAGGTGCCGCAGACCGGCCGGGTCCTGATCCAGAACCATGTCGAGGTCGGCGCCAACACCACCATCGACCGCGGCAGCCTGCGCGATACCGTGATCGGCGAGGGCACCAAAATCGACAATCAGGTCCAGATCGGCCACAATGTGACCATCGGCAGGCACTGCCTGCTCGCGGCCCAGATCGGGCTCGCGGGCAGCCTGACGGTCGGCGACAATGTCGCGCTGGGCGCCAAGGTGGGCATCAACAACCACCTCAAGATCGGCGACGGCGCCCAGGTTACCGCCATGAGCGCGGTCAAGGACGACATCCCGCCCAATGGCCGTTGGGGCGGTCATTTTGCAAAACCGACCAAGCAGTGGTTTAGGGAGATTGTTGCAGTGGAACGGCTGGCGCAGGGCGGCACCGCCGATCCGAAGAACGAGGGGCGGGAGTAATGGAGGAAGCACCGGTCAGGTTTGAGCTCGTGGATATCAACGAGATCCTCAAGACGCTTCCGCACCGTTTTCCGATGCTGCTGATCGATCGGGTGGTCAAGATCCGGACCGATTACTCAGGCATCGGCATCAAGAACGTGACCTTCAACGAGCTGCCGTTTCTCGGCCATTTTCCGGAACGGCCGGTCTATCCCGGCGTGATGATGATCGAGGCGATGGCGCAGACCGCCGGCGTCATCGGCATCAAGTCGGTCGAAGGCACCGAGAAGCCGCGCGCGGTTTATTTCCTGACCATCGACAAGTGCAAATTCCGCAAGCCCGTGATGCCCGGCGACACCATCGAGTACCACATGCGCTCGATCGGCCGCCGCAAGGCGATGTGGTGGTTTCACGGCGACGCCAAGGTCAACGGCGCCGTGGTCGCCGAGGCCGACGTCGGCGCCATGCTGACGGACTAGGTTTTGACGCGTTTTCTACCGCAGGTAAGCCTACGCAATCTGCTTAGCTTGATTGCTTGAACCGGTACCGACTTCGCTCGAAAACGCTTTCGCTTTAGTTCGGGCAGGCGTAGCGAGCGCCCGGCGCTCCCCTGATATTGCGGTTGAAGAACTGGCCCATCGACGGCGCGACCATCAAGGCGTCGAAGGTCCCGGCCGGCAGATCGCAATATCGGTCGTAGGCTCCCTTGACCGAGACGATCAGATGACGCTGCGCGCGGTCGTAGCAGACACGTTGCAGGATACTGCTGCGGGTGATGTCGCGGCATTCGAAACCGTTCAGATCGATGCCGCGGCGGCTCCCGGCATCGACCGTTTCGGAAACGACCGGTGTGGCCAAGAGGTGCATGAAAATCGCGGCGGCGGCTCGGACCATGGCGTCACAAAAGCTGAAACATGCCGAGATCATACGTCACTGGACAGATCAGGCAAAGTCGCGGTAACCACCGGAAAATCCGACAATTTAGCATCTCCCTCGTTAACGAATACCGGACCCCCGATGAGCATGATCGATCCCACCGCGCGGATTGAAGACGGCGCTGTGATCGGCGAGGGCACCTCGATCGGGCCCTACTGCATCATCGGCCGCCACGTCGTGATCGGTGCCAATTGCAGGCTGATCGGCCATGTCCACGTCACGGCGCAAACCAGTATCGGCGACGGCTGCACCATCTATCCATTCGTCTCGCTCGGCACCCCGCCGCAATCGCTGGGCTATCGCGGCGAGCTCACGCGGCTCGAAATCGGGGCCGGCTGCACCATCCGCGAATCCGTCACCATGAATGCCGGCACGGTGGCCGGCGGCGGCGTCACGCGGGTCGGCGCGCGCGGCTATTTCATGAACTGCAGCCATGTCGGGCACGACTGCCAGGTCGGCAACGACGTGATCTTTGCGACCTCGGCGACGCTCGGCGGCCATTGCGAGATCGGCGACTTCGTCTTTATCGGCGGGCTCTCGGCGGTGCACCAGTTCACGCGGATCGGCCCGCAGGTGATGGTCGGCGGCGTCTGCGGGGTGCGCGGCGACGTCATCCCGTTCGGCCTCGTCAACGGCCAGTATGCCAGCCTCGAAGGCCTCAACATCATCGGCATGAAGCGCCGCAAATTCACCAAGGCGCGGCTCGCCACGGTGCGCGCGTTCTATCAAAAGCTGTTTCATGGTCCCGGCATCTTCGCCGAGCGGCTCAACGACGTTCAGCCGCTGGCAGCCAACGATCCGGCGATCGCCGAGATCCTTGCCTTCATCGGCGACGGCAAGCATCGTGCGCTGTGCCTGCCGGCCGACGACGGCAACAAGTCCTGATGACGGGATCGCCGCAGCCATGAGTTCAGCGGCTCCAGAGATTTCTTCGCCGGTTGGCGTGATTGCGGGCGGCGGCGCGATGCCGTTCGCGGTGGCGGATTCCCTTCAGGCAAGGGGCATCGCACCGGTGCTGTTCGCGCTGCGCGGCGCCTGCGATCCGGTCCGGGCCGAGCGCTTCCGGCATCACTGGATTTCAGTCGGGCAACTCGGCCGCGCCACCAAACTGTTCCGCAGCGAAGGCTGCCGCGATCTGATCTTCATCGGCACGCTGATGCGGCCGGCGCTGTCGGAGATCAGGCTGGACTGGGGAACGGTGCGCGTCATCGGCCGCATCCTGGCATCGTTCCGCGGCGGCGACGATCATCTGCTGTCGGGGATCGGCCACATCCTCGAGCAGGACGGCTTTCGCATGGTCGGCATCCGCGATGTCGCGCCCGACGTCCTGATGCCGGAGGGATGTATTACCCGCGCAACGCCTGATCCGGTCGCGACTTCCGACATCGCGAAGGGGCGGGAGGTGTTGCGTGCGCTAAGTCCATTCGATATCGGCCAGGCCGTCGTGGTGATCGACGGTCATGTCGTGGCGGTCGAAGACATCGAGGGCACCGACGGGCTGCTGGCGCGGGTGGCGCGGCTGCGCGGCGAGGGACGTCTGCGGAGCAAGATGGGACGCGGTGTGCTGGTCAAGGCGCCGAAGAGCGGCCAGGATTTGCGCTTCGACCTGCCGACGGTCGGATCGAAAACAATCGAAGGCGCGGCCACTGCCGGGCTTGCCGGCATCGCCATCATCGCCGGACACACCATCGCGGTGGATTCGCAAAACATGATCGAGGCCGCCGACAAGGCGGGCCTCTTCATCCAGGGGCTGCCGGCGTGATGCCGCCGCGTTCGACCACCGAGACGGAGCGGAAGATCGTCCTGATCGCGACGGAAGAATCCGGCGATCGCCTCGGCGCCAATCTGATGAAGGTGTTGCGCCAGCGCCTTGGTGGCGCGGTGCGATTTGAGGGCGTCGGTGGCCGCTCGATGG
Organism: Bradyrhizobium sp.; assembly: GCA_050726155.1. GTDB lineage: Bacteria > Pseudomonadota > Alphaproteobacteria > Rhizobiales > Xanthobacteraceae > Bradyrhizobium. The sequence continues at coordinate 2,039 of JBOHIT010000410.1, read as the reverse complement.
CGCGCGAAGGCCTGACATCGTGGTTTCCGATCGAGGAGCTCTCGATCATCGGGCTTGCCGCGGTCGTCAAGCAATTGCCGAAGATCCTGCGGCTGATCAAACAGACCGCGGACGCGGTGTCGGAAGCAGCACCCGACATTCTCGTCATCATCGACAGCCCCGATTTCACCCACCGGGTGGCGAAGCGCGTCCGCGCCAGCGATCCGAAAATTCCGATCGTCGATTATGTTTCGCCCTCGGTCTGGGCGTGGCGGCCGGGCCGTGCCCGCGCGATGCGGACTTACGTCGATCACGTGCTGGCGCTGCTGCCGTTCGAACCGGCGGCCTACCAGAGGCTGCGCGGTCCGCCCTGCAGCTATGTCGGCCATCCCCTGACCGAACAGCTCGCTCAGCTCAGGCCCGGCCCAGAGGAAGAGCAGCGACGGGAGGCCGCGCCGCCGGTGCTGCTGGTGCTGCCGGGAAGCCGCCGCAGCGAGATCCGCCATCACATGGCGGTGTTCGGCCAGACGCTGGCGCAGCTCAATGGCGAAGGCTTGGCGTTCGAACTGATCCTGCCGACCATGCCGCATCTGCAAGCGGCGGTCGCGGAAGCACTGAAGACCTGGCCGGTGCAGCCTCGCGTCGTGATCGGCGAGCAGGAGAAGCGGGCGGCGTTCCGGATCGCGCGCGCGGCGCTGGCAAAATCCGGCACCGTGACGCTCGAACTGGCGCTATCGGGCGTGCCGATGGTGACGGCCTATCGCACCGGCGCGGTGGAGGCCTGGATATTGCTGCGCGCGATCAACGTGAATTCGGTGATATTGGCCAATCTCGTGATCGGCGAAAACGTCGTCCCCGAATTCCTGCAACAGGCCTGCACCCCGGAAAAACTCTCGCAGGCCCTGCGCGAGTTGCTCGGCGACACCGCGCAGCGACGGAAACAGACTGATGCCTTCGCGAAGATCGATCAGATCATGTCGACCGGTAACGTGCCGCCAAGCGCCCGCGCCGCCGATATCGTGCTGGCGACCATGCGGAAAGCGCGGCGGTAGCGCTACCCCTTCGGCGCCGAACCTTCCGGCCACTCCGGCAACTGATCCTTCGGATCGAACCAATTCGCGGAATCCGATCGCCAGATATGCACCTTTGGCCGCTCCGTGATCTCGGTGTCGAGGCATCCCATCCGCAGCAAGATTTTGCCGGTGCCGGCGCGCTCTGCGACGATATGCGATCCGCATTGCATGCAGAAATAACGCTGCTTGCCGGGCGAGGATTCAAAGCCCCGGAGCAGGTTTTCGCCCTTGGTCCAGCGGAAGCGGTCGCGCGGGACGTTGGTCACGGTCGAGAAGGCCGAGCCGTGCGCCTTGCGGCAGGTGGCGCAGTGACAGTGCACGATGCTGCCTGGTTCAGCATCCACTTCGTACGCCACGCTTTTGCACATGCAGCTTCCGGTCAGCATGGTGTCCCCCATGAAAATCCAACGTTACGAATCGTAGAGTGGGCAACGGCGCTCTTGCACCGTGTCCACCATCTCTCAACGCGATTCGGGTCGAATGGAGGGCACGCTTCCGCCCTCGCTCATTGGGCTACGACGGACAAGTCGCTTCGCCCAGCCTACAAAAGAAAAAAGCCGGATGCTGTTACCGCATCCGGCTTCCAAATCCTGAATACGTCAGGCCTTATTTGCGCTTGCCCATGTCGACATAGTCGCGACGGGCGACGCCGGTGTAGAGCTGGCGCGGCCGGCCGATCTTCTGATGCGGGTCCTCGATCATCTCGCTCCACTGGCTGATCCAGCCAACGGTGCGGGCGACCGCGAACAGCACGGTGAACATCGAGGTCGGGAAGCCCATCGCCTTCAACGTGATGCCCGAATAGAAGTCGACGTTCGGGTACAGCTTGCGGTCGATGAAGTAGGGATCGCTGAGCGCGATCTTTTCCAGCTCCAGTGCGACCTTCAGCATCGGGTCGTCGCCATGGCCGGTCTCGGCCAGCACCGCGTGACACATCTTCTGCATGATCTTGGCGCGCGGATCGTAGTTCTTGTAGACGCGGTGGCC
>JBOHIT010000409.1:0-11274 GCA_050726155.1 Bradyrhizobium sp. | reverse complement strand
AACATGACGTTTTCCAGCACCGTCTTCCACGGCAGCAACTGGTCGAACTCCTGGAAGATCATCATGCGGTCGGCGCCAGGCTCCGTGATCTCGCGGCCCGAGATCCGCATCTTGCCTTCGCTCGGCGTCATGTAGCCGCCGACCGCCTTCAACAGCGTCGACTTGCCGCAACCGGAGGGACCGAGCAGCACGAAGCGGTCGGAACGGTCGACCGTGAAACTGACGCGCTCGGTCGCGGTCACGACCGCGCTCGACGTCTTGTAGCGCAGCGTTACGTCACTGACATCGAGAAGCGCCGTCATTGGCTCAATTGCCCTTCAGATCGTGCGCCATCGGCAGGTAATACTCCGTCCACGCCTTGGGCTGAGTCTTCAAGGTGCCGGTCTTGAACAGATGGGCGGCGAATTTCATGGTGCCCTGCGGCTGCAGGTTCCACTCCATCATGCCGGGTTCCTTGAGCCAGGCCAGCAGGTCGTCGGCGCTGGTCTTGTCACCGGTGATTTCCTTGTAGATATCCACCGCGGTCTTGGTGTCGCTGCGGATCAGGTCCTGCGCCTCTTTGGTTGCGTCGCGCACCGCCTGGACGATCTTCGGATTGGCGTCGGCGAATTTGGTGGTGGTGAAGAACTGCGCCTGGCTCAGCGGCCCGCCCATCACGTCGGGCGACGACAACACCACATGCGCACCAGCCACGTTCTTCAGTTCCAGGAACGTAAACGGCGGAATCGCGAAGTGATTGCGAACCTCGTGCTGGGCGTTGGTCATCGCCACATAGGCGTCGGGATGGCCGAGCTGCACGGTATTGGCATCAAGCTTCGACCATTGATCGGCGCCGAACAGTTCGGCGGCTGCGATCTGCAACACGATGGCCTGGGTCGAGACCTTCACGGTCGGCACCGCGATCTTGTCGTTGGGGCCGATATCTTTCAGGGATTTGATGTTGGCATCGCGGCTGATCAGCGTCATCGGCTGCGCTGACGTCGCAACGATGCCCTTGACGCCGCCGCGGGTGCGGTCCCACAGCAGCAGCAGATTGCCGGTGCCGGTGTTGAGGATGTCGACGCCGCCGGCGAGCAGCGCGTCGGTCTGGGCGCCGCCGCTGTTGAAGCTGAGCCACTTGGTCGTGACACCTGATACCCCGAGGGCGGCGGCATGCTTCTCGATCAGCTTCTGCTTCTCCATGATGTGCGAGGGCATGTAGAAAATGCCGGGCTGCCGCGACAGCGCGATTTCGGTCTTCTGTTGTGCCAGCGCAGGCGAGCCCGACAGCGCTATTCCAACAACCGCGATTGCGCCGGCAGCGGCGCGCCACATCGTGCTCTTCATCTTACGTTTCCTCCGGCGATCTCTTGACGCATTGACGCCCAGTTGACAGATTCCTTGGAGATGCACTAATGTATTAGTGCATCTGAGGCAAGTAACTTCTCAACCGCAAGCCTTTCCCGAGACCAACACGGTTGTTCGATGGGTCCACCGCAAATCGCCGCCCGCCGTGCCGCTCCGCGCTCCGCAGAGCGGCTCGACCGCGACCGGCAGGCAGCCCCGCAGGTGTTCGAGCGCCTGCGCGGCATGATCATCTCGCTGGCGCTGCCGCCGGGATCGCCATTGTCGCGCGCGGCGCTGGCCGGACAGTTCGGAGTCAGTTCGACGCCGATCCGTGACGCGCTGATGCGGCTCGAAGAGGAAGGCCTGGTCGACGTGTTTCCGCAATATGCGACCGTGGTGAGCCGGGTCGATGTGCGATTGGCCCAGCAGGCGCATTTCCTGCGGCAGGCGGTCGAACTGGAGATCGTGCGGGCGCTCGCCGCCAGCCATGACGAAACATTCGTCGCCGACCTCAACGCTGCGATTGCGCAGCAGCAGCAATTCGCCAAGGCCGGCGAGTTCGAGAAATTCATGGCTGCCGACAATGAATTCCACGCCCGGCTCTATGCGGCGGCCGACAAGCAGGACATCTGGGCGCTGGTGAAGAGCCGCAGCGGCCATATCGACCGGCTACGCCGGCTGCATCTGCCCTCTCCCGGCAAGGCGCAGGATATCGTGCGTCATCACAAGCTGATCGCCAAGGCGATCGGCGCGGGCGATCCGGACGAAGCCCAGAAGCACCTGCGTACCCATCTGTCGGGAACGCTGAGCGAACTTGCCCAGATCCGGGCGCGCTATCCGGAATATCTGAGCGACTAGGTTCCAAGAACCTTTCCTTGGACCGCCGCGCCTTTCAGCGAATCAGCGCGTCGATGGGCGATTTACACGCTGTCTGCCCGAGAACATGCGGATACCGTGGCTTTTTCTTAACGTTTCGGACACGTTGACGGAACGTCAGCAGCCGTGAAACCGTTGCAGGAGAACGGGGTTTCGGCAAAACTCCAAATCTGCCGTTGACCTGATTCCAGCGGGGCCCGGAGAATCGTGACGTGGCAAGAATACTGATCGTCGATGACGACACCGCGGTCCAGGCGACCGTCCGCCTGTTGCTGGAACGCGCAGGCCACAGCGTAGTCACCGCCGGTGACGGTCGCAAAGGACTGGCGCTGTTCGAGGCCGGCGAATTCGATCTGATGTTTCTCGACATCTTCATGCCGGGCATGGACGGGTTCGAGACGATGCGGATGGCGCACCAGTTGCGGCCGCTGGTCCCGATCATCGTGATCTCGGGCCGGCCGATATCTTCGGATGACCCCTCCGCCCCTGATTTCCTGACCATGGCGACCAAGCTCGGCGCCGTCTCCAGCCTGCAGAAACCGTTCAAGCCCGCAGCCTTGCTGGCGGCGGTCGCCGACTGCCTGGAAGCCGCCAAGCGCCTGTCATCATCGCCATCCCATACCCGCGGCGGTGTTGCTTCCAGCCCGTAATGCGAAATAGCATCGCTGGATTCGCTCCGGGGCTTGAAGGGGGCGGACCGGGGGGCTGAGCCAATCAAAAAATGACGCTTACAACCAGGCTTGCCATCGCGATGATTGCGTTGGTCGCGGTCGCGGTTTCCGCGGTCGGATGGCTGAGCTATCGCAGCCTGGAGCAGGCGCTGTTGCCGCGCGTCCTCGACCGGATCGAGACGCAATCGCGGCTGATTGCGACCGACCTGGAATCACATGTCCGCAGCGCCCGTGGCGACATCGCCACATTTCGGGGGCTGGCGGCGGTCACGGGATTGATGCGCGCCCGCCTCAATGGCGGGATGGATCCGATCGACAACACCAGCGAGGCACTCTGGCGCGAACGGCTGGGCAATCGACTGACCGCCCAGATGGCGCTCAAGCCGGCCCATTCACTCCGCTTCATCGGTATCGAAGACGGTCACCGGGAAATCTTTCGCGTCGACCGCTCGGGTCCGAACGGCGCGGTTCGGGTCGTGCCGGACGCCGAACTGAAGCGCGTCGGCGGCGCGCCATACTTCCGCGACACGATCAAGCTGACGGCGGACGGGGCCTATGTCTCGCCGATCCATTTGCTCGAAGAAAACGGGGTGGTCGAGACATCAGCGGTCGCGATCATGCAGATCGCGATGCCGGTGATGGCGGCCGAAGGCAAGCCGTACGGCATCGTCATCGTCGATGTCGACATGCGGCCGGCGCTGGATCGCCTTCGGGTATCGGTGCGGCCGGGCGAGCAGGCCTACCTGGTCGACGGCAAAGGCGAGTATCTCGTCCATCCGGACCGGGCGCGCGAATTCGGCTCGCAGCGGGGAACGCCGACCGACTGGCGGCGCGACATGCCGTATTTCGCAAGCGCGCTCGGCGCCACCAAAGGGTTCGCGCTACAGCCCGCCAATGCCGAACAGGCCGGCGCCTCCGCGTTCGCTCCGGTCGTACTGGCCGGCAGCGAGTGGGTCGCGTTCATCCAGTCGGCGCCGCGCAGCGTCTTCATGGCGCCGGCAGAGGCAATACGAAACAGCTCCATCATCGTCGGATTGATCGCCGTGATGGGCGCGGCGGTATTGGCGCTCCTGATCGCGCGATCGCTGACCCGGCCGATCGTCCAGCTGACCGCGGCGGTTCAGGGTGCCGCGCATAACGGCAAGGCCTTCATTCCGGTCGATGCCGGCGGCGAGACCGGTGTGCTCGCACGCGCCTTCGCGCAAGTGATGGGAGAAGCGAATGCAAAGACGGTCGCCCTCGAACGCGAGGTCGAGGAACATCTCCGCACCATTGCGGCACGCGACCACCATGCCGAGCGCGAGCGCCTGTTCAGCGCCGCGGTCGAATCATCCAACGACGCCATCATCACGACGTCCCTCGACGGCACGATCACCGGCTGGAACTCGGCTGCGGAGCGACTATACGGCTATGCCGCGACGGAGGTCGCGGGCAGCAACATCGCGATCCTGGTGCCCGCCGTCCGGTTGCCCGAGGTGCAGGACACCTTGCGCCGGATTGGCTGGGGCGAAAGCATCGAGCACAACGAAACCACGCGCCTGCGCAAGGACGGCAGCGGAATCGAGGTCTCGCTCAGCATTTCCCCGATCAAGGCGCCCTCCGGCGCGATCATCGGCATCTCGAATGTGGCCCGCGACATTACCGACCGTAACACGACGAGGCTGGCGTTGCGGCAACAGACCGAGGAACTGCGCCGCGTCTTCGAGGCTTCGCAGGACCTGATCATGGTGCTGGATTCAAGGGGATCCGTGGTCCAGATCAGTCCAAGCTGCCTGACCATCCTGGGCTATCGACCCGCCGAGATGATCGGCCGCAGCGGCGTCGATTTCATCCATCCCGATCATCTGGAGCGGTCGCGCGAGGAAATGCGCGCCCTGCGCCGCGGGCAACGTCCGACGATCGCGGACACACGGTGCATTCACAAGAGCGGGCGCGAGGTGTGGCTGTCCTGGCTCGGGGTCTGGTCCGAACCGGCCAGACGGTTCTTCTTTGTCGGCCGCGACATGACCGAGAGCCGGCGGGCGCAGGAAACCTTGCGTGAAAGCGCCCAGCTGGCGCGCGGGATCATCAATACGGCGCTCGATGCCTTCGTCCAGATGGACGAACAGGGCACGGTCTCGGACTGGAATTCTCAGGCCGAGAATATCTTCGGCTGGACGCGTGACGAAGCTATCGGGGCCAAACTCAGCGAATTGATCATCCCCTATGTCCATCGTGATGCGCACAGTGCGGGCCTCGAACGGTTCCTGCGAACCGGTGAAGGCACGATCCTCGGCCGCCGCTTCGAGATCGACGCGATGCGGCGCGACGGCAAGGAAATCAGGGTCGAGCTCAGCGTCACCGAGCTGAAGCGCCGCAACGGCTTCGTGTTCAACGGCTTCATGCGCGACCTCACCGACAGGATCGCCACCGAGGACCGCATCCGGCAGGCCGAGAAGATGGAAGCCGTCGGCCAGCTCACCGGCGGCATCGCGCATGATTTCAACAATATCCTCACCGTCATCACCGGCACGATTGAAATCCTGGCCGACGCCGTCAAAGGCGAGCCGCAACTCGCGGCCATCACACGGATGATCGACGAAGCCGCGACGCGCGGCGCCGACCTCACCCAGCATCTGCTGGCGTTCGCCCGCAAGCAGCCGCTCGAGCCGAAGGAAACCGACGTCAATACGCTGATCATCGACACCGCAAAGCTGTTGCAGCGGACGCTCGGCGAACATGTCGAGATCGAATCGGTGTTCGAGGACGAATCCTGCCCGGCGATCGTCGATCCCAATCAACTCGCGACCGCCATCCTCAATCTCGCTCTCAACGCCCGCGACGCCATGCCCGACGGAGGCAAGCTGATCATCGAGACCGGCATGGTCGTGCTCGACGAACATTACGCCAAAACGCACAATGACGTCCGGCCCGGCCGCTACGCCATGATCGCAGTCAGCGATACCGGGACCGGCATCCCCGCCGGCATGCTCGACAAGGTGTTCAATCCGTTCTTCACCTCGAAGGGACCGGGCAAGGGCACCGGCCTCGGGCTCAGCATGGTCTACGGCTTCGTCAAGCAATCCGCCGGCCACGTCGTGATCTACAGCGAAGAGGGCCACGGGACCACGATCAAGATGTACCTGCCGCCGGCCACGGGAACATCCATCGCGGCCGAGCCGGGCCAGGCGCTGAAGGTCGCGGGTGGCGATGAGACCATCCTGGTGGTCGAAGACGACACGCTGGTGCGCAATTACGTGCTGACGCAACTGCATTCGCTCGGCTACGTCACGCTGGATGCGGGCAATGCGGCGGAGGCGCTTGCGATCGTCAACGCCGGCCATGCGTTCGACCTGCTTTTCACCGACGTGATCATGCCCGGCCTCAACGGCCGCCAACTCGCCAACGAGATCCTGAAGATCAAGCCCGCCCTGAAGGTGCTGTTCACGTCAGGCTATACGGAAAACGCGATCATCCATCACGGCCGGCTCGACGAGGGCGTGCTGTTGCTGGCCAAGCCATATCGCAAATCGGACATGGCCATCATGATCCGCAAGGCGCTCGGCGACTGACAACCTTTGCCTGTCGCGCGTCCTCGCGAAGGACCGGGCGTGATGTTAGAATCCTGGCGTAAGAATTTGGCGGCAGTATCAGGCCTGACGCGATGTCGTCATCACGATCCGGACCAGATCGGCGGCATTGCGCGCCCCGAGCTTCTTCATGATGTTGGCGCGGTGATCCTCGATGGTGCGCGGGCTGATTCCGAGATGTCGCCCCGCTTCCTTGTTGGAGGCGCCGGCGGTGAATTGCTCAAGCACTTCGCGTTCACGCCGCGTCAGCGGTTCGCGACCCGGGAAATGCAGCGTCGCGATCCGGGACGCCGAGTTGTTCTCCGCCTGCCGGCGCGCATATGCCTCGATCGCTTCGTCGAGCCGCGCGACAATCTCGCTGCCGCGGAACGGCTTTTCGATGAAATCGAGCGCGCCGCTCTTGATGGCGTTGACGGCCATCGAGATATCGCCCTGACCGGAGATCATGAAGATCGGCGCAGGATAGTCCTCGCCGTGCAGTTCCTTCAGGATGTCGAGGCCGGATTTACCGGGAATATGGACGTCGAGCAGGATGCAGGACGGCGTCCGCGTTCTTGCCACGGCCAGCAATGCGGCGCCGTCGGCGAAACAGATGACCTGATAACCGCCAGCCGACAGCACCATGGAAAGCGTGTCACGAACGGCGGGGTCGTCATCGACTACAAATATCTCCCCGCGGGAGAGGGCTTTCTCAGCCATGTTTCAACTTCCATGCATGGTGAAACGTGACGCGCACTTCGATATCGGTACTCAACACAATACCGTATCAAAACGCACCCGTATTTGTACGGGACGATCGCTTAACGCACAAGTAGCAACGCACCCCCTAAAAAGTGATCACAGGAGTGCAGCTATGCAGAACCCCCAAGGCGGCGGCATCGCGATCGAACCCGACGACCGGAACGACGCGTACCGCTCGGTGGTCTCGGACGTCATATCCCTGATCGAGCACGTCCAGGCGAGCCTGAGGCTGATCGAGCAGGAGATCGCCCGCGAAACCGCGTCCGGCGGCCTGGAGAACTCGACCAACGTCATCGTGCTGGATGACGTGACGCCGCCCTACGTGAGGGCGACTGCGGCATTGAAGGCCTGCGATGCCAATCTCGCCATCGCCCTCCACTCCCTGCTCGATCCCAAGACAGCGGAACACGACGCCAGCGATTATGCCTGGAGCGCGCCGGCGCTTTCGATCGTCAGCGCGTGAGGGGATAACGGCTCCCTCGCGGTGCCGTTCCGCGGCAGATCATACTAAGCCTCCACATGGAATTCAGGGGCATCGGCTGGCCGGTCCGCGCCGGCGGCACCTTGCCGGTGTCCGGTCCCGGAAATATCCCGGCGTTTTGGGAATGGCGATTGTACCACCCGACCGGCGGACGGGCGCGGTGCTGGACGATCAGGACATCTCGTCGATCTTCGATGTCGCGCCCGGCCGTTTCTTGGCCTGCTTTCCGCGCAGGAAGTGGATGTCCATGTCCGTGCCGTTGACGCGAACCAGTTCGCATCGGCGATAGGCGAGCCCGGTTGACGACAGCAGCAGGAAGAACTCCTTGAGGTTGAGACCTTGAATGGAGCCTTCCACGGTCAACGTGGCGTCGGTATCGGAGATCGAATTGAGCTGACAATCCCGCCGCCAGGTTCCGTCGATCGCCATGATGCAGACGTCGTAACCCCGGCTGAACGTGACCCGCTCTGCTCCTTTATTCTCGTCTGCCATTCCTCACCGTCCCGCCATCGCCGCGATTTTAGGCATCACCACGGCCGTTGCAGTTGTCGCGCGCACGCCGCTCGGCCGGTAGAGCCCCCGCTTGTCCGGGAATGGCTTGAAGACATCCGTCAAGCCGACCACGGTTTCCGCAGCACCGAGCACCAGGAAGCCGTCCGCTTCCATCGTCCTGGAGAGACGGCCGAAGATGTTGATCTTGGTATCCTGATCGAAATAGATCAGGACGTTGCGGCAGAATATGACGTCGAAGACACCGAGCTGCGAGAAATCGTGCAGCAGGTTCAGTTGCCGGTGCTGGACCATGGCGCGGATGTCGGCATTGATCTGCCAGAGTTCGCCGTTCTGCTTGAAATATTTGACGAGCAGCTGGATCGGCAGGCCGCGCTGGACCTCGAACTGGCTGTAGATGCCCGATTTGGATTTCTCCAGCACTTCCCGGGAAAGGTCGGTCGCAATGATTTCGACCCGCCAGCCGGCAAGTGCCGCGCTCATTTCCTTCAGGCTCATCGCCAGCGAATACGGCTCCTGCCCGGTCGAACCTGCGGCGCACCAGATCCGGATGCTCTTGCGGGCCGCGCGGGCCTTGAGAACCTCGGGCATGATCGCATCGCGGAAATGATCGAACGGGACCTTGTCGCGGAAAAAGAAGGTCTCGTTGGTGGTCATGGCTTCGACCACCTGGGAGACGATGGTTGCCGCGCCACCCTTCATCTTCTGCACGAGTTCGCTGATGCCGGCGAGGCCGCATTTGCGCGACAATGGCAGCAAGCGGCTTTCGATCAAATATTGCTTGTCTGCGGACAGGTCGAGACCGGAGTGATCCTTCAAGAGCTTACGCAGATACTCATAGTCTGGCGGGGTCACGGGTGGCCTCTCAAGGGCAAGCGGAAAAGATTCAGACCTGTGTCGGTTCGGGAAGCTCGATCAAGCCGACTTCCTGGAACTTGGCGGCGACGATATCCTTGTCGAACGGCTTCATGATGTACTCGTTGGCGCCGGCGTGCAGCGCGCGCGAGATATGGTCCATGTCGTTTTCAGTGGTGCAGAACACCACCTTGGGCATGTCGCCGCCGGGCAAGCGGCGCAGATGACCGAGGAACTCGTAGCCGTCCATGACAGGCATGTTCCAGTCGAGCAGGACGGCATCCGGCATGACCTGCTGGCAGGCTTCGAAGGCCTTTGCGCCGTCCTCAGCCTCGGTGACCTGAAAATCCATCGCTTCCAAAATGCGACGCGCGATTTTCCGCACGACACCGGAATCGTCGACGACAAGACATGTTTTCATTGTTTCGGCCTCCGTATGCCGAGCGCTCTAGGCGGCGAGTGTGGCGTTGGGCAGGGTTTCAAGAACGCGATCGATATCGAGGACGACCATGAGCTGTCCGTCGAGGCGGTGAACGCCGCCGGCGAGCTTGGCCATGCGGGGATCGAGGTTGACGGGGTTTTCCTCGCGGCTGTCGTCGGGGAGTCTGAGAACCTCCCCGATCTGGTCGATCAGAAGGCCGTAGGACTCGCCACGCAGGTCAACACCCACCGCCATCGGCGGCTTGCCGTCGTCGGCCCTCGGCAGCCCGAGCCGGGCGCGCATGTCGACCACCGTGACGATGCGGCCGCGCAGGTTGAGCACGCCGGCGATCTCCGCCGAGGACAAGGGCACCCGGGTCAGCCGTTCCGGCATGAACACGTCCTGCACGCGCGAGATCGGCAGGCCGAACAATTGCCCGCCAATCACAGCGGTGACGTATTCGACCACGGTGCCCTCAATGGTGTCGGTCTTGGTTGTCATGGTGCTTTGCCTTTAGGCTTATGCCGCGCGCTTGATCTCGCCGGCGGTCTGTTCCTTCAGCGCCGCGATCAGGCCCGGACGGTCGAACTTGGCGACGTAATCGTGGAAGCCGGCCTGCCGCCCGCGCTCGATCGCCGCCGGAGACACCATCGAGGACAGCGCGATGATCGGCAGGGAACTGAGGTGCGTATCCGCTCGAATTGTTTCGGCGAATTCGAACCCGTTCATGTCGGGCATCTCGATGTCGGTCAGCACCACGTCGAAGGTCTGTCCCGAGCGCAGCGCCGTGAGGCCTTCCTGCGCGTTGGGGGCCACCCGCACCCGGTACCCGGCCGCCTTGAGCACCGGCGCCAGCATGTTGCGGAAGAAGGCGCTATCGTCGACCAAGAGCACCGACAGCGCGGTCACCGAGGGCCGCATCTCCTTGCGGGAGAACCAGTCGGCAAACGCCATGGGGAGGAAGTGGCCGACGTCGATCACTTCGGTGGCCTGGCCCTTGATCACGGCCGAGCCCAGAATGCCGCCTTCCGAGCCGGCGACCTCGATGTGCAGCCGCTCCTCGACGATGTCGATGATCTCGTCGACCACGAGCCCCATCGAGCGGCCGTCGTCGGCGAACACCAGGATCGGCTGGGTGCCCGAGGTCTGGACGTTGACCCCGTTCATCTGCACCAGCGGCATCAGCTGCTCGCGGTACTGCACCATGTAGCGGCCGTTAGAGAGTTCGATCTTGTCGGTGGCGATCTCTTCCAGCCGGGTGACGAGGCCGAGCGGCACCGCCTTGGGCTGGTTGGAGCCGGCGCGGAACACCAGCAGCGAGGTCAGCTGTTCGCCGGTGTTGGCATGCGACGCCGCGTTCTCGTCCGCCATCCCCTGGGCGGAGGAGCCGGCGGCGCCAAGCGCCTTGGCAAAGCCGTTGGGGTCGATGATCATGATCACGGCGCCATCGCCGAGGATGGTGTTGCCGGAGAACATGTCGATGTGACGCAGCTTTGTCGACATCGGCTTGACCACGATTTCTTCGGTGTGGAACACGCCGTCGACCACGATACCGAAGGTCTGGCTGCCCACTTGCGTGACCACGATGAAGCCGTTCTCGGGGTCGGAAGACGAGCCGTCGTCGATCTTGAGCAGCTTCTTCAGGTGCATCAGCGGCAGCAGCTTGTTGCGCAGCCTGAGCACCGCCGTGTCCTTGATGCGCTCGATGCGGTGTTCGGAGTTGGCCCGCGCGCGGACCAGTTCGACCACCGAGAGCTGCGGGATCGCAAAGCGGTCGCCGCCGGCTTCCACGATCAGGGCCGAGACGATGGCCAAGGTCAGCGG